>NZ_LDOV01000011.1 GCF_001029435.1 Photobacterium aphoticum
CGAATCTCTCCACCCCTGCCAAATTTAAAGCCTCAGCAGAAATGCTGGGGCTTTTTTACGTTTGGTGTTTTGTGGTGGTGAATATTTCGGCCATTGGCAGAGCTGCGGATTCCGCCATACCGAACATCAGCGCGTGTTGGGATAACTAGGCGTCCCCCAGGAACACCAGCCAGCTTGGTAGCAAGCCCTATCAAATCTCTGGAATGCCAGTCCACCCCTGTCACCTTCGAAAGCCTCGTTCTTTCCGCTTATTTCAATGCTATGGGTGGTACCTGCATTAGTACGTTGTCTTTATTGCGACTTTCTACGGATACTGTGAGTGACCCCTCGAATTTTCATTTGCAGTTTGAGCGTGGATCCGTAAGATACACACAAACATTAGGGGTGTAGCTCCAATTGGCAGAGCAGCGGATTCCAAATCCGCGTGTTGGGAGTTCGAATCTCTCCACCCCTGCCAGATTCTAAAGCCTCAGCAGAAATGCTGAGGTTTTTTTATACCTAAACAAAAGGCTCTCGTCTTACGACGAGAGCCTTTTGTTGTTTCTGGGCACGACACGATGGGCTTAGCTTTTCATCATCAGTTGGTAACCGATAAAGCAGGCGGTAATGCTGAGCGTGACGTTGAGCAGGATATTGAGGCCGGCTTTAATGAAGTCACCTTGTTGCATCAAAATAACATTGTCCATGGAAAAGGTGGAGAACGTAGTGAGGGCGCCAAGAAAGCCTAAGCCAATCAGTGGGCGGGCAGGGACGGCTCCTATCATGCCCTGGTTGAGGGCTGACATCATCAAGCCCATGATCATCGAGCCTACCACGTTGACCACCAGTGTGCCGTACGGAAAACCGCGTCCGAACAGGGACACACAAAGTTCAGAAATTAAATAACGGGAGCAAGCACCGAATGCCCCGCCCAGGGCGATCAGCCCCAGAAAAATGAACTGGTTCATTGGGATCTCATTGGGTAAGTAAAGAATGCCATACTAATACCATGTTCTGGCCGTCACGATTACCTTCAGACGGTGATATTTTTGCAATCATTGATTGAGCTGTATATTGCTATGCCGTCTCGGGTGTACGCTGCCTGTTAGGTATAGCATGGTGTTAAGCATATTGTTGAGATCAAAGGAGAGAATCATGGCACTTTATCCCACAGTCTTAGTGGCGGTTAATCCTGATGATAACGAAGCCCATCGGTTAGTGGTGAAAGCGGCTGTGGTCGCCGAGCAAAACAATGCCGAATTGCATTTGGCCTTTGTGGAGCCGGGTATGGGGAATGTGAGTTTTGCGGATGCAGAATTAGAGCTGGATGCCGTGCACGACACTTTGGCGCAACGACGCCGACAACAACTTATGGCGCTGGCATCACAGTCACCGTATCACGTGAGTGGTATTCATTTAGCGAACGGGGATGTGATCAAGCATTTGGTCGCATTGGCTGACACACTGGAAGCCAGTTTGGTGATCATTGGATGCCGTAAATCTGGCATTCATTGGTTGGGTGATGTAGGTCATGCCTTGTCACAGCATATCCGTGGTGATGTGCTGATGTGTCAGTGATCACAAACAAAGTGCGAATGTCGTAGGGTTTGTGACTGAGAGTCGGTGAAACGGGTCTTTCCGGTTGATGATGCTGAGTGGCTTACTTATACTCGAGACTCAACTTGTCGGAGTGCCACTTGGCTGAGACCGCATTGCGGGATCCGTAGAACCTGATCAGGCTAATACCTGCGAAGGGAACAAGAGAATGTTATCTGTATTGCCATGTCATCCTTTTTACTTGGTCAGCGTGGCTGCAGTTTCAGATGATGCTACACCCCCTACGTGTAGCCTCTTGTTTACGCACCCATCCGTCAAGCAACTTTCCCTAATGGATTAACAGGAAATTGCTATGTCGAATCGCAAACAAGCGAGACTGGAAGCGAAACAGTTTATTGACTCTCTCACCATTCAGCCTTACCCCAATTCGCACAAAGTGTATGTCACCGGTAGCCGTGACGATATTTGTGTGCCCATGCGTGAAATTCGCTTAGCTGACAGCCTTGTCGGCGGAACCAAAGATGCCCCCCTGTTTGAACCGAATGACCCGGTACGCGTATATGACACCTCAGGTGTGTATACCGACCCTGACTATGACATCGACATTTATGCCGGCCTGCCTAAAACGCGTGAAGCCTGGATTGCGATGCGGGGCGATACCGAGTATTTGGATGAGCAGAGCTCGGCGTATTCCAAAGAACGTTTAGCCGACAAAACCTTGGATGACTTACGCTTTGGTGAACAAGCCCGTATTCGTCGTGCCAAACCCGGTGCCAATGTCACCCAGCTACACTACGCCCGCCAAGGCGTGATCACCCCAGAGATGGAATACATTGCGATTCGGGAAAACATGGGAAGGGCTAAATACTGCGATGAAGTCCTGAATCAGCAACACCCGGGTATGGCATTTGGTGCTACTCTCCCGGCAGAGATCACCCCTGAGTTTGTCCGTCAGGAAGTGGCCGAAGGCCGCGCCATTATCCCCGCGAATATCAATCACCCCGAATCGGAGCCAATGATCATTGGCCGCAACTTCCTGGTTAAAGTGAATGCCAATATCGGCAATTCCTCCGTCAGCTCTTCCATTGAAGAAGAAGTGGAAAAACTGGTGTGGTCGACCCGCTGGGGCGGCGATACGGTGATGGATCTGTCGACCGGTCGTAATATCCACGAAACCCGTGAATGGATCATCCGTAACAGCCCTGTGCCTATCGGGACGGTGCCGATGTATCAGGCGCTGGAAAAAGTGAACGGGATTGCGGAGAACCTCAATTGGGCAGTATTTCGGGATACCTTGCTCGAGCAAGCTGAGCAAGGGGTGGATTACTTCACGATCCATGCCGGTGTATTACTGCGTTATGTGCCGATGACCGCCAAACGGGTGACCGGCATTGTGTCACGAGGCGGCTCTATTATGGCCAAGTGGTGTTTAGCCCATCATAAAGAAAGTTTCCTCTATGAGCACTTCCGCGAGATCTGTGAGATCTGTGCCCAATACGATATCTCCTTATCATTGGGCGATGGGTTGCGTCCCGGCTCGGTGGCCGATGCCAACGATGAAGCCCAGTTCAGTGAATTGCGTACCTTGGGTGAGCTGACCAAAATTGCCTGGGAATACGATGTGCAGGTGATGATTGAAGGCCCGGGCCATGTACCGATGCACATGATCAAAGAAAACATGGAAGAGCAACTCAAGCACTGCCATGAAGCCCCCTTCTATACCCTCGGCCCTCTGACCACGGACATTGCACCGGGTTATGACCACATTACATCCGGGATTGGCGCTGCCATGATTGGTTGGTACGGCTGTGCCATGTTGTGCTACGTCACCCCGAAAGAACATTTAGGCCTACCGAATAAAGAAGACGTCAAAGTCGGGCTTATCACGTACAAGCTGTGTGCTCATGCCGCTGACTTAGCCAAAGGGCACCCCGGTGCACAGGTGCGTGACAATGCCTTGTCCAAAGCGCGCTTCGAATTTCGTTGGGAAGATCAATTTAACCTCGGCTTGGATCCGGAAACCGCGCGGGCTTACCACGATGAAACCCTGCCGCAAGAGTCCGGCAAAATCGCCCATTTCTGTTCAATGTGTGGCCCGAAATTCTGCTCAATGAAAATTTCGCAGGAAGTGCGTGAATACGCCAAAGATTTGGATCAACAAGCCGCCCAAGCGGTGGCCATTGAGGTGATGGACGATTCGGCGGTGGCGATTCAGCAGGCTGGTATGCAGCAGATGTCGGCAGAATTCAAGGCCCGAGGGAGTGAACTTTATCACCCTGCTAAAGAGGATAGTTAATGAACGCAGTCTGTTTACCCGATCATCTGACGCCGCTATTGATGCACTTAGAGCCGCTGCTGGCAGCGGCGGAGCATTATGCACTGGGCGAGCCCGTGCAACTGGCGTGGAGCGAATCGGCAGTGGTAGACATGGATGTGGACGGGCGACGTTTTACGGTGGCGTTTGATGCGCCAGAGCCCGTCAATCAAGAGGATGACGTGACGGGTTATGTGGTGCATGACCAGTGGTTAGCACCGTATCCGACGTTAACGGACATCCAGCAGCAGGTCGCAGCGACCCCCTCGATGGTGGTGTGTGGCTTACCGACCGAGCAAGGGTGTGTCGATGTGTGGCATCACGACGGTGAAGCCCGTGCAGTGTATTGCCACCACACCGGTGCGTGTGATGCGCAGCGGGCCATGTTGCTCGCGGCATTGGCATTAGATTACCCGTTGGAAGATGCGGTGACGTTGGCGCGTGCTTATGCCCGTCGCTATGTGTTTGCGACCGATGGCGATGCGGGGCCGACATGGCCGGTTGATCACCGTCTGTTCCCGCGTCCGCTGACCGCCAATCACCCTGAAGTGGTCGACTTGGGCTGGCAGTGCACAGCAACGGCGGTAGCCGCGTTTGCCCCGGTTGATCGCACCAAGCTGGCACTGTATCCGGTGGTGGACTCGGCCGAGTGGGTGGAAAAGGTGCTGGCGAGTGGTGTGATGACGACCCAGCTTCGTATCAAAGATCCACAAGCACCGGCCTTATCGTCGCAAATTGCCCGTATTGTGGCAGCCGGAGAAGCTCATCAGGCACAGGTCTTTGTGAATGATTACTGGCAACTGGCGATTGAGCACGGCGCGTATGGCGTGCACTTGGGGCAAGAAGATCTGGAAACTGCCGACTTGGCAGCGATTGCCGAGGCGGGTCTGCGTTTAGGCCTCTCAACGCACGGTTACTATGAAATCCTGCGTGCGGCCGAGTTTTCGCCGAGCTACATCGCACTGGGCCATATTTTCCCGACCACCACCAAAAGCATGCCGTCTAAACCGCAGGGGGTGAATCGTCTGGCGTTGTACCAAAAGTTGATTGGTGATGCGTTCCCGACCGTCGCGATCGGTGGGATTGATTTGAGTCGTGCCGAAAAAGTGTGGCGTACCGGTGTCAGCAGTGTGGCTGTGGTGCGGGCGATCACCGAAGCCGAAGATACCGCTCAAGCAGTGGCAGATTTTCAACAGGTGTTGGTGCGCGAGGTCAAGGGAGTGCCCGACCATGATCAGTGATCAGGCGTTTTTACGCTATAGCCGGCAGATCATGCTGCCGGAGATCGGCGAACAGGGGCAGACGGATCTGGCCAATGCGCAGGTGCTGATCGTGGGTGCGGGCGGACTGGGCTCTGCCGCCGCCTTGTATTTGGCCGGTGCCGGTGTGGGGCAGGTTGTGATCGCGGATGACGATCGGCTGGAAGTGTCTAATTTACCGCGTCAGGTGCTTTACCGGGAAGCCGATATTGGTCAACCGAAAGCGGTGCAGGCGGCGGCGCAATTGCAGGCGCTTAACCCGTTGGTGCGGGTGCGGGCGGCGAATGCCCGTTTGGCGGGCGAACGTCTGGCGCTGGAAGTGGCGCAAGCGGATGTGGTACTGGATTGCTCGGATAATCTGGCTACCCGCCATGCGGTCAGTCAGGCGTGTTATCGCGCCCGTAAACCGCTCATTGCCGGGGCGGCGATCCGCTGGCACGGACAGCTTATGGCGTTTGATTTTCGCCAAGGCAAGGGGCCGTGTTACCACTGCCTCTTTCCCCTGCCGGATGCGTCCTCATCCGCCGGACCACAAAATTGCAGTACCGGCGGCGTGGCAGGCCCCGTGGTCGGCAACATCGGTACTCTGCAAGCGCTGGAAGCCCTGAAAGTACTAACCGGAGCGGGGAGTGTTGCGTTTTCCCGTCTGCAAAATTTTGATGGCCTGACCCTACAGTGGCAATCATTTCATTTCACACAAGACACATCGTGCCCGGTTTGTGGCCCGTCCGTGTCACAACAAGAGCAATGTTGATGTCAACAATAGCGTTAATGGTGAATGACAAGGCAATGGACGTCCCGCCAGGGATCTCATTACATGCCTTATTGGAGCAACTGGCGATGCCGCTTCAGGCAACCGCTGTGGCTGTGAATGAAGAGATTGTCTCGCGCCCGTCGTGGGAGACAACCGTGCTGAGTGACGGGGATCGTATTGCCCTGTTCCAAGCGATAGCAGGAGGCTGAGATGCTCACAATTGCAGATAAGACGTTTTCCTCCCGTCTGTTTACCGGGACGGGTAAATACGCCAACCGCCAGACCATGGCCTCGTCCATTATTGCCTCGGGATCGGAATTGGTCACCATGGCACTCAAGCGCGTCGATATCGACAAGCGGGACGATGACATTCTGGCGCCGTTGATGGAAGCGGGCGTGAATTTACTGCCGAACACATCGGGCGCGAAAAATGCCAAAGAAGCGGTGTTTGCCGCGCAGTTGGCCCGCTCGGCACTCGGCACAAACTGGTTGAAATTGGAAATCCATCCGGATCCGAAATACCTGATGCCCGATCCGATCGAAACCCTGAAAGCGGCAGAGAAGCTGGTACAGGAAGGCTTTATTGTTCTGCCTTACTGTCATGCTGATCCGGTGTTGTGTAAACGTCTGGAAGAAGTCGGCTGTGCGGCGGTGATGCCCTTGGGGGCGCCGATTGGCACTAACAAAGGGCTGGCATCGCGTGATTTTCTTGAAATCATCATCGATCAGGCGCGGGTACCGGTGATTGTGGATGCGGGGATCGGGGCACCGTCCCATGCGGCAGAAGCGATGGAAATGGGCGCCGATGCGGTCTTGGTGAACACCGCCATTGCGGCTGCTGCCGATCCGATTGCCATGGGCCGTGCGTTCAAGCTGGCGGTGGAAGGCGGGCGTATGGCGTATGAGGCCGGGCTGGCTGGAACGGTGAATCATGCCATTGCCTCGAGTCCGTTGACGGCGTTTTTGGCGCAGCCTGCATAAAGGAGCGTGTGATGAGTTTTGTTGATGTGTGGCAGCGTCTGGAATGGGATGATATTCGTTTGTCGATCTACAGCAAGACGGCGGCGGATGTGGAGCGGGCGCTGCGCAAACCCAAGCGCGATTTGGAGGATTTCAAAGCCCTGATCTCGCCAGCGGCGGAGCCGTATCTGGAGCAAATTGCCCAGCAATCGGCCGCCCTGACCCGCAAGCGGTTCGGTCATACCATGTCTTTTTATGTCCCGCTTTATTTGTCGAACCTGTGTGCCAATGCGTGTACCTACTGCGGGTTTTCCATGGAGAACCGGATCAAGCGACGCACACTGAATGTGGCGGAAATTGAGCGTGAATGCGCTGCCATCAAAGCGATGCACTTTGACAATATTCTGCTGGTGACAGGCGAACATGAGCGCAAGGTGGGGATGGACTATTTCCGTCAGGCCCTGCCGGCGATCAAGGCGCAGTTCAACTATCTGGCGATGGAAGTGCAACCGATGGATCAGGCTGAGTACGCCGAGCTTAAAACGCTGGGGCTGGATGCGGTGATGGTGTATCAGGAAACCTATCATGCCGCGACCTATGCCGAGCATCACCTGCGCGGTAATAAGATGGACTTCCACTACCGTCTTGAAACACCGGATCGGCTGGCCCGTGCCGGTATTGATAAAATCGGTATCGGCGCGTTGATCGGCTTGGATGAGTGGCGCACCGATTGCTTTTTTGTGGCGGCCCATCTGGATTATCTGGAGCGCACCTATTGGCAGACCCGCTATTCCATTTCGTTCCCGCGTTTGCGCCCGTGCGAAGGGGGGCTACAGCCCAAATCCATCATGACGGATAGCCAGTTGGTACAGCTGATCTGTGCCTATCGTTTGTTGAACCCGGAAGTGGAATTGTCGTTGTCGACCCGTGAGTCCGCCCATTTTCGCGATAACGTGTTGCCACTGGGGATCACCTCGATGTCGGCGGGGTCGAAAACCCAACCGGGTGGCTATGCGGATGATGAGCCGGAGCTGGAGCAATTTGCGATCAGTGATGAGCGGTCGGCAGCGCAGGTGGCAGAATCCGTAAAGCGCCATGGTTTTGAAGTGGTGTGGAAGGACTGGCACCGCGCCTATTCGGGCTAGTGGTTACCCCGATATACATGCCACCATAAAAAGAAAAACGCCCGTGAAAGACGGGCGTTTTGTTTTACTCTGTTTCTGTGTGACGTGCTGCTTTTGGCTTAGCGGCTTAGCGGCTTAGCGGTGCAGTTGCCTGCTCAAGCCATGCTAAGTCGTCGCCTTCAAGGGCCGGACTGATCGCGGCAAACACGGTCTCGTGGTAGCGGTTCAGCCAAGCCAGCTCGCTGTCAGTCATCAGTGAGATATCCACCAAACGGCGATCGATAGGCGCACGGGTCAGTGATTCAAAGCCCAGTACGTGCATGTCGCCGGCGGTTTCGATTTCCACCACTAACTCCAGGTTTTCGATACGGATACCGAACGCATCGGCGCGGTAGTAGCCCGGCTCGTTAGACAGCACCATACCCGGCAGTAGCGCGGTTGGGTTGTACACTTTCGCGATACGCTGCGGGCCTTCATGCACACTCAGGAAGTGGCCGACACCGTGACCGGTACCGTGGTCGTAATCAAAGCCGTATGCCCACAGGTGCTGGCGCGCCAGTGCATCCAGTTGTGAGCCGGTCGTGCCTTTCGGGAAGCGCGCGGATGCCAAACCAATGTGGCCTTTCAGTACCAAGGTAAAGGTCTGCTTCACCTCATCGTTCGGGGTGCCGACAGCAATGGTACGGGTGATATCGGTGGTGCCGTCTGGGTACTGGCCGCCTGAATCTACCAGGTACACATTGTCCATCTCCAGCACACTTGGCGCAGGCTGGTTCAGGTGGTTGTAGTGACACATGGCCGCATTGGCGCCTGCGGCGGAAATGGTATCAAAGCTTACATCGGTACAGCTGCTGTCTTGGGCACGGAACTGCCACAGTTGATCCGACAGGGTGCCTTCATCAAGCAGGTTGCCTTGCGCGACTTGGCGATCAACCCAAGCGAGGAATTTCGACACCGCCACGCCATCGCGGATATGACAGGCTTTCATGCCCGCAATTTCCGTCGCGTTCTTGGCCGCTTTTGGCAATAAGCACGGATCCGCCGCATCAATCAGGGTGGCATTCGCCGCGCGCAGTACTTGGCTGGCCCACGCATTGCTGGTGGCCGGATCGACCAACACCGCTTTGCCGCCTAATTGCTGCAGGGCTGCTTCCAAGGCTTCAGGGGCGTGGACGCGTACGCCGTCGCCCACATGGCTGGCAAACTCGGCAGGCAGGCGTGCAGGGTCGATAAAGAAATCGACGCTGGCATCGGCATGAATGATCGCGGTTGAGAGCAATACCGGCAGGCTAGGCACATCGCTGCCACGCACGTTCAATAGCCAGGCAATGCTGTCGAGCTGAGTCAGCAGCGCCGCATCGGCTTTTTGCTTGGTGACGTTTGCGGCGATTTGCTGGCGTTTGTCTGCGCTGCTTTGGCCGACAAAATCCAGTCCCATCAGTTTGGCGTTCGATAAGGTGGCGGCTGGACGGTCGTGCCAGAACAGCTCGATAGGGTTCTCGTCAATGCAGACCAATTCCAGTTCACCGGCCACCATAGCGGTGTGGCGGGTCAGCCACGCACTGCTGTGCAGACGGGCATCAATGGCCACTTTGCTGCCGGTTGGCAGGCGATCCAACGCCCATTGCATTGGCGGCTCTTCAATCAGGTGACGGTATTCGTAGATGTCGCCCGGGACTTGCTTGCGCACTTGTACCACGTAGCGGCCATCGACAAACATCGCGGCACTGTCGCGCGCGATCACCGCCATACCCGCTGAGCCGGTAAAGCCGGTCGCCCAGTGCAGGCGCTCGTTGTGATCGGGAATGTATTCGCCGAGGTATTCATCTTCGTGGGGGATCAAAAGGGCGTCCAGTTGGTTGTCGACCAACCACTGACGGATCTGCCCAACGCGTTGTGCGATATCTGCTTGCATGTTCTTTTCCTTTCACTTGTCACCGTCCCTGTGACGGCATAGATGCCAGCCTGAAGAGTTAACCGTTCCTGCCGCGACCACAGGGGGACGCGAGAACGCTTAACTGTTCAGGCTGATCATCCTACGTTAGCGTGTTTGCCCTGTGGCTGCAATTGGTGGCAGCGAAATCGTGGGGGGAGAAAGGGTGTCCCCCTTGCAATGGGCTGCTTGTGGTCAGCAGGGGGAGTGAATATGGCAGCCGGAGGGGGCGTGGGCAGACAGACATGCTGCATGCAGAAAGGGTGAGCGGTATCTGGTGTGGTGATATTCCAAAAAGGAAATGGTGACTTGAATATAAACCATTTCTATTCATATCAGGTTCGACGTAGACTGCCGCCATTCTTCGGACACTCCCTGCAATTGATGTAAGCAACGACTATGCAATCCACTCCTACTTCTTCGCCTGCGGGCGCCAAACTGGTCGCCTTGATGGTGATTTTGGTGCTCTTTAGCCCGCTCGCTATTGATATTTACCTGCCGGCGTTTCCGGCCATGGCAGACACCTTCGGGGTCGAGACCACACGCGTGCAAGATACCATTACCTGGTTCATGTGCAGCTTGGGTCTGGGCCAGTTATTGGCCGGGCCGTTAGCAGACCGTTTCGGTCGTCGTCCTATCGCGTTGGGCGGCATTGTGATTTACGGCGTGAGTGCCACGCTGGCGTACGTGGCGCAGAGCCTCGACATGCTGCTGGTTGCGCGTTTGCTGCAAGGCTTTGGTGCCTGTGCCACCTCCGTGGCCGCGTTCTCTGCGGTGCGTGACAGTTTTGGTCCGGAAAAAAGTGGCCGCATGATCAGCTACCTGAACGGCGCGATCTGTTTTATTCCCGCTTTAGCGCCGCTGTTGGGGACCTGGCTGACACACCATTTTGGCTGGCGTTCCAACTTCAGCTTCATGGCCGGCTTTGCCATTGTGGCGGGTCTGTTGATTGCGCTGCAGTTTAAAGAAACTCGTCCTGCGAACACCGATGTCTCCGGTTCGGCGATCAGCCTGTCGCGTTACCTGTCGGTACTGCGTGAAACAACCTTCTTGTTCCATGCTTCGCTGTGTATGTTGGCGATGTCTGTGATCCTGGCCTACGTGACCTCGGCGCCGGTGTGGCTGATGATGGAGCTGGGGCAGGACATGAACCAGTTTACGGTGTGGTTTGGGGTGAATGCGGGTCTGAATATTCTGGCGTGTATGATCGCGCCGAAATACATGGATCGCTTCGGCTCACGCACCACACTGAGCTCCGGCTTGCTGATTTTGCTGGTGGCCGGTGGCCTGATGCTGGCGATGAACCATTTGCATTCGGCCTTGGCGTTCATGCTGCCGATCTTTATGTCGTCATTTGGCTTTGCGTTCGTGCTGGGCTCGGCGGCAGGTAAAGCGTTGGCACCGTTTGGTGATCGCGCAGGAACCGCAGCGGCTTTGCTGGGCTTGTTCCAGATGAGTGGTGCGGGTGTGATGGTCAGCCTGACCCAACGTTTGGATCTGACACCGCCTAATTTGATGGTATTGCAGATGTGGTTGCTGATCCCGGGATTGATTGTGCTGTGGACCCGTCTGGGGCGCCGCTGGCATGCGCCGGTTGCGGCATAAGTTTATTGCCGCATCCGCGTTATTGAACCAAATTCGATAATAAGACGCCTCAGGCTCAAAAGGCGCCGGGTCTCGACAACCCTTTTCACTTTTTGCCTGCCACGATTGTGGCAGGCTTTTTTGTTTCTGGCGAAGGGATCAGGCCGTTGGGGAGGTGTTGCTCTCGACAGTTGTTGTCTTGCTGCCTTTGCCTTTCCATTGCTGGATCAGCAGGCCGCTGATGATGAGGCCCAAGCCAATCAAGGTGGACGGGTAGATTTGCTCGCCAATGATCGTCGCCAGCAGCATCAGAGAAATGAACGGCGAGATGAAGATCAGGTTGCTGATCCGCGCAGTATTGCGGGTCAGTTTCAGGGCGTTGATCCACAACACAAAGGTGATCCCCATTTCAAACAGGCCGACATAGCTCACCGCCGCCCAGCCTTGCCAAGGCACATCCCCCCAGCCGCCGTGATACAGACTCAGGCCAAACGAAAACGGCAGGGATACCAAAAAGCCCAGCAACACCCCGAGTACCGGATCGGCTTGATTCTTGGTATTTAAAATCCAGTACAGCGCCCACAACAAGGTGGAAAGCAAGGCCAGCGCCACGCCCATCGGGCTATCAAACTGCAACGCCATCAGATCGCCTTTGGTGGCGATTACCACCACGCCCAAATAACCGAGCAAGCAGGCAATCCAGTCTTGTTTGCGGATCTTCTGTCCGAGGAACACCGCCGCCATTAAGGTCAGGGTGATCGCCCAGCTGTAGTTGAGCGGTTGAGCCTGCGAGGCCGGCAGCAGTTCATAGGCTTTGAACAGCACCAGATAATAGGCAAACGGGTTAATGAGTCCCAGCAGCAGGTAGTAGAGCGGGCGGGCCATGAAGGTGCGGCCCAGCAGGTGTAATTTGCCTTGGTAGAGGGCAATGGCGATCAAGGCCAGCACCGATACCATGCTGGCGGCAACCAGCATTTGGATCGGAGATAAATAGGTCAGGGTAATCTTAAACGCGGTGGCCACCGTCGACCACAGCAGGACGGCCGACAAGCCGTACCCGAGCGCATAACGTTCGTTCATTGTTCATCCATAATCAAGTGCGACCGGGCTATTCAGGCCACGGGAGGGAGCGGTTAGATCGTCAGTGTATGCGATTGTGTCAGGCCCCGCTAGCACCTCACAGAGTGAATGTAAGCTTTTGCAGAACCGCCGTTGATAACAGTGATGATAACCCTTTGATTGTGACTGGACATTCATCCAGTATCCCCTTAGCCTTGAAGGATAATTACGTCGTAGGATCGCGCGTTCAGAGCAGCAAGCGTCAGGATAAATACACATGATCAATGAATGGTTGTCAGGATATGGGATCGCCGTGGTGGCAGGGGTGTCGTGCACCGCACTGGCCAGTGCGATCACCGCATGGGTGATCAATACCCGTTGGCAGCAACAGACCCAATTATTGCAGCAGCAGGCGGAATCGGATGTGCGTCTGGCACAAAGTCGTGAGCAGCATTATTTAAGCCAGCTGACAGAGCGTAATCAGGAGCTGGATGAGATGGACGTGGAGCGCGATCGCCTGACGGCAGAGCTGCGCCAGATGCATGGCCGTTTGGCCGCTGCGCTGGAGAAAATGCGCCACTTTGAAGCCCTGCAAAACGAGAAAACTTACCTGACCGAGCAACTGGATAATGCCCGTATGGCTAATGCTGGGTTGGAAGCAGATCTGCGTGAGCAGGATGCACGCCATTTTGAAGAGCAAAAAGCCGCTGACGAGAAAATCGCCTTGCTGGAAAATGCCGAAGAGCGGTTGCGTATCCAGTTTGAAAGCCTTGCCAATCGCCTGTTTGAGCAGAAAACCCGTACCGTGGATGAGCAAAACCGGATCAGTATGCACGGTTTGTTGGGGCCGTTGCGTGAGCAGTTAGAAGGCTTCCGTAAGCAGGTGACCGACAATTTCAGTCAGGAAGCGCGTGAGCGTCATACCCTGGTGCATGAGATCAACAACCTCAAACAGCTCAATGAGCAGATGGCCCGTGAAGCGGTGAACCTGACGCAGGCGTTGAAAGGGGATAACAAAGCCCAGGGTAACTGGGGCGAAGTGGTGCTGGCGCGGGTGCTGAGTGAATCCGGCTTGCGCGAAGGGCACGAATACCAAATTCAGGTGAGTCTGGAAAACGAAGACGGTAAACGCTACCAGCCGGATGTGGTGGTGCACCTGCCACAGAATAAAGACGTTGTCGTCGATGCCAAAATGTCGCTGGTGGCCTACGAGCGCTACTTCAATGCCGACACTCTGGCCGAGCAAGAGCTGGCACTGAGTGAGCACATTGCCTCGGTGCGCAGCCATATCCGTGGCCTGAGTCGCAAGGACTACCATCAGCTGCACGGGGTGGAAAGCCTCGATTATGTACTGATGTTCATTCCTGTCGAGCCTGCCTTCCAAGCGGCGGTGGCGGCCGATCCGAGTCTGATCCGTGATGCGATGGATCAAAACATCATGCTGGTCAGCCCGACCACCTTGCTGGTGGCGCTGCGTACCATCAGTAACCTGTGGCGTAACGAGCGCCAGAATCAGAACGCCAAGCAAATCGCCGAACGGGCCAGCAAGCTGTACGACAAACTGCGTCTGTTTGTGACGGACATGGAAGCGGTGGGCGCGTCGCTGGAAAAAGCTAACCAAAGCTACCAAGGCGCAATGAACAAACTGGTCACCGGCCGGGGTAACGTGATCCGCCAGGCGGAAGGGTTCCGTCAGCTCGGGGTGGAAGTGAAACGTGACATTACGCCGCAGCTGGTGGAGCGTGCCATGCTAGGCGCGCCGGATCGCCCGGAAGATGCGCGCCCTGAGCCGGCCTCTGCCATGGGTTCTGGTTCCGCATCCGCCGAACGCGCGTTAGCGGCGTCCTCTCACGGGGAAAGGTCACCGTCTGCACCGGTATCACAGCCGACGCGTACAGACACACAGGCAACGGCCTCTCACTCAAAGACTGTGATGAATCCGGTCAATCCTGTCGAGCAGCATGCGCAGCCTGAAGCGCCTCGTCCGGTGAGTCAGCCCGCGCCAACGCGCCAGCCAAGCCAGCAGCCGGTGTTGCACCATACTTTGCACCATACCCTGCGCCATGCGGCACATTATGGTGACAGCCAGCGTCCCGCGACGCTGACGGATCGTACCGACGAGGCCGATAATTGATTGAGTGTTGTGCTTTGAGCAAAGGACAACCATCAAGTACACTAGGCCAGTAATTGACAGATCATTAACAATGACGGAATAAGCATGACGGACACCACACTAGATACGACCCATTTTGGCTATCGTACTGTCGCCAAGGAGCAAAAGGCTGAGCTGGTCGCAGAAGTATTTCACTCCGTGGCAGCCAAGTACGACATCATGAACGATTTGATGTCGATGGGTATCCATCGCGTTTGGAAGCGATTCACCATCGATTGCAGTGGCGTACGTCGCGGCCATAAAGTGCTCGATTTGGGCGGCGGTACCGGCGATTTAACCGCCAAGTTCTCCCGCATTGTCGGTGAAGATGGTCAGGTTATTTTGGCTGACATTAACAACTCGATGCTGAACGTGGGCCGCAGCAAACTGCGTGACATGGGTGTGGTCGGTAACGTTGGCTATGTACAAGCGAATGCGGAAGAGCTGCCGTTCCCGGATGATTTCTTTGACTGCATCACCATCAGTTTCTGTCTGCGTAACGTGACCGACAAAGATAAAGCGTTGCGTTCGATGTACCGCGTATTGAAGCCGGGTGGCCGTTTGTTGGTGCTGGAGTTCTCCAAGCCGATCCTTGAGCCGCTTTCCAAAGTGTATGACGCGTACTCTTTCCACCTGTTGCCTAAAATGGGTGAAATCATTGCTAACGACAGCGAAAGCTACCGTTACCTGGCGGAGTCTATCCGTATGCACCCGGATCAGAACACGCTGGAAGGCATGATGCAGGACGCCGGTTTTGAGCAAACCAACTACTACAACCTGACGGGCGGCATCGTAGCGTTGCACCGTGGTTATAAGTTCTGAGGATCCTATGCCGGTTGATGCATTAGTCACAGGCGCGGTGGAAACCGCACTGAACACCCTGATCAAAGAAGACGAAGACAGCCAGCGTCGTCTGGCCCGTCTGCGCGGCAAGATCATTCGTGTGACGCTCAATGAGCTCAATAAACAGCTGATTTTTGTGTTCAGCCAGCAAGTTGATGTGCTGGGGGCGTATGAAGGGGACGTCGATTGTGCGTTGGCCCTGAATGTGTCAGTGCTGCCGGAATTGCGCCAGCAAGCGAACCTGACGCAACTGATCAAAGCGGACAAGTTATCCATTGACGGTGACGTGCAGCTGGCACAGCAGTTCTCCACCTTATTGAGTGGCCTGAAACCGGATGTGGAAGAGAAACTGTCTCACTACACCGGTGACATCGTGGCCCATACGCTGGTCAGTGGTGCCAAACAAGGTGTCCGCTGGCTACAGAAGGGC
This sequence comes from Photobacterium aphoticum, assembly GCF_001029435.1. Lineage (GTDB taxonomy): Bacteria > Pseudomonadota > Gammaproteobacteria > Enterobacterales > Vibrionaceae > Photobacterium > Photobacterium aphoticum. The sequence continues at coordinate 15,949 of NZ_LDOV01000011.1, forward strand.
GTCGCACGCCAGCAGCGCTATGTGGCGGAAGTGATCACCGAAGAGTGGAAACTGGCACCTCAGGCATTGGAAATCGCCTATTTTGCTGATCAAGTGGATGATCTGAAAAGTGATGTGGCCCGTTGTGAAGCCCGTCTGAACCGTCTACTTGAGCAGACTGCCCCATGATTGCTTTTGCTGAATTGAAACGCCTCTACCAGATCACCGCCGTGCAACTGCGCTACGGGCTGGATGAGTTATTGCCGGATGATCCCCGTTTGCGCCTGCCCAAGACCGCACGCCGTGGCTTGTACTGGCTCAAGAACCAGCACCCGGAGAAACCACTGGGTGAACGCCTGCGTTTGGCTCTGCAAGAGCTGGGACCGGTCTGGATCAAGTTCGGCCAGATGATGTCGACCCGCCGCGACTTGTTCCCACCGCACATCGCCGACCAATTGGCACTGTTGCAAGATCAGGTCGCGCCGTTTGACGGCAAGCTGGCCAAGCAGCAGATGGAAGCCGCGCTGGGTGGTCCGCTGGAAACCTGGTTTGATGATTTCGATGAAACGCCACTGGCGTCGGCCTCCATTGCACAGGTACATACCGCGACCTTGCGTGAAAACGGGCAGGAAATCGTCCTCAAAGTGATCCGCCCGGACATTTTGCCGGTGATCCAGGCTGACATTAAGCTGATGTACCGCATGGCCAGCCTGCTGGCAAAAATGCTGCCGGAAGCGCGCCGTTTGCGCCCGATGGAAGTGGTACGTGAATACGAGAAAACCCTGCTTGATGAGCTGAACCTGATGCGCGAAGCCGCCAACGGGATCCAGCTGCGCCGCAACTTTGAAGACAATCCGATGCTGTATGTGCCGGAGGTCTACACGGACTTAAGTCGTGAAAATTTGCTGGTGATGGAGCGCATTTATGGCATTCAGGTGTCCGATGTCGAGGCGTTGATCGCCAACGGCACGGATATGAAACTGCTGTCTGAAAATGCCGTGACCATCTTCTTTACCCAGGTGTTCCGTGACAGCTTCTTCCATGCAGATATGCATCCGGGGAATATTTTTGTTGCGCGGGAAAATCCACAAAATCCGCAGTGGATTGCATTAGATTGTGGTATTGTCGGCACCCTGAACCGGGAAGATAAGCGTTATCTGGCCGAAAACCTGCTCGCATTTTTCAATCGCGACTACCGCAAAGTGGCGGAATTGCACGTCGATTCAGGCTGGGTACCGAAAGATACCAATGTCGATGAATTCGAGTTTGCCATTCGCACCGTGTGTGAGCCGATCTTTGAAAAGCCGCTGGCAGAAATCTCTTTTGGGCATGTATTGCTGAATCTGTTTAACACCGCGCGCCGCTTCAATATGGAAGTGCAACCGCAGCTGGTGTTACTGCAGAAGACCCTGTTGTATGTGGAAGGGTTAGGGCGTCAGTTGTATCCGCAGCTTGATTTGTGGGACACCGCCAAGCCTTTCTTGGAAGACTGGATGTCGCGTCAGGTCGGCCCGCAAGCCGTGATCGATGGCGTAAAGAGCCGTGCACCGTTCTGGGCTGAAAAGTTGCCAGAGCTGCCGGAATTACTTTACGACAGTTTGCGTCAGGGCAATGCGCTGAACCAGCGAATCGATACACTCTACGAGCATTTCATGGAGAGTCGACGCTATCAGGGCCAGGCACGGTTCCACTTTGGCATTGGTGCAACGTTGGTTGTATGTTCTGCCATACTTTTTAGTAATCATATGGACACTTATGCAGCCATCAGTGCTGTTACGGGTATCACGTTTTGGTTACTTGGGTGGCGAGCTTGCCGCAAGTAGGCGGTAAAGTGAACACCCCAACACACAAAAAACGTTTTGTTATCAACCACAATTAGCTGAGGTAAAACAAGCATGGGTGGTATTAGTATTTGGCAATTGCTAATCATTGCACTGATCATTGTGCTTCTATTCGGAACCAAGAAACTACGCAGTCTGGGTGGTGATTTGGGCTCTGCGGTAAAAGGCTTCAAAAAAGCGATCAGCGATGACGAGCCAGCTGCGAAGAAAGACGCCGAAGTGGATGCTGATTTTGATCAGAAAAAACTGACTGAACAGCAGCAGGGTGAGCAGGCTCAGAAGAGCCAAAAAGACAAAGAGCAGGCTTAACACGTGTTTGATATCGGGTTCTGGGAATTAGTACTGATCTCCGTGGTGGGATTGGTGGTACTGGGGCCGGAACGCCTGCCTGTCGCGATCCGTTCGGTGTCGCGTTGGGTAGGTGCTGCTCGTAATATGGCGAACTCAGTAAAGGATGAACTGTCGCAGGAGCTCAAACTCCAGGAGCTGCAGGAAAACCTCAAGAAAGCTGAGCAAATGGGGATGAAAGATCTCTCGCCTGAGCTACAGGACTCTGTCGACGAGCTGAAAAAAGCGGCGGCGGAAGTGCAGCGTCCTTATGCTGAGAAAAAAGATGAGCAGCCCTCGGTGACGACCTCTCACAAGCAGGATTAAATTACATCACTATGTCTACCGTTGAAGATACGCAACCGTTATTCAGCCATCTGATTGAGCTGCGTAACCGTTTATTGCGTTCCATTCTGAGTGTCATTGTGGTTTTTCTTGGTCTGGTTTGGTTTGCCAACGACATCTATTCGTTCCTGTCCGCACCTTTGGTAGAGCGTCTACCGGAAGGGGCGACCATGATCGCAACGGATGTGGCATCACCATTCTTCACGCCAATTAAGCTCACCTTGGTGACTTCAGTTTTTGTTGCTGTACCCATGATTTTGTATCAGGTGTGGGGCTTTATTGCTCCTGGCTTGTACAAACATGAGCGCAAGCTGATCTGGCCGCTGTTGGTATCCAGTTCGCTGTTGTTCTATGCCGGTGTGGCCTTTGCGTACTTTGTGGTTTTTCCACTGGTCTTTGGCTTCTTTACCAGCATCGCACCGGATGGTGTGCAAGTGGCGACGGACATTGCCAGCTACCTCGATTTCGTGCTGGCGCTATTCATGGCATTCGGTATTGCGTTTGAAATTCCGGTGGCCATCCTGCTGCTGTGCTGGACCGGTGCAACCGATCCGCAGAGTCTGCGTGAGAAGCGCCCATACATCATTGTCGGGGCATTTGTCGTCGGCATGTTGTTGACGCCACCAGACATCATTTCACAAACGCTGTTGGCTGTGCCTATGTGTTTGCTGTTTGAAGTGGGTCTGTTCTTCTCGAAATTCTACGTGCGTGAGCATGACGAAGAAGATGAAGATATCGACGCGCAGTAACCGTGCAGCGTGATGAAAAAAACCGGCTCAGGCCGGTTTTTTTGTACCTGCTATTTGGGGATCGGGCACTGTCGGAACATACGCCTCTAGCATTGCCATGTTCGAAAGCGTTATGCGAAATGCGCCCGTGGCTGAGCGGGTTTCGTCTGTGTCCGCCCACGCGTTTCTGTACAGGCAGAGAGACGACAGCGAGCGCTAAAGGTATGTTCCGTAGGCGCACATGATGGGATGTCTGAGAACGGATGAGCGAGGCGATGAGAGAGCAGCTTATTGGTTTCTCCGCGATAAACGACGGGCACAAAAAAGCCAGCGCAGGGCTGGCTTTTGATGGTTTTACTCGTGGCGTTATCAGAAGAAGATATGCGCCATCAGCGCGATCACTGGCAAGGTTACCAGCGTACGCAGGATGAAGATCATGAACAGCTCCCACGGTTTCACCGGGATTTTACTGCCGATCAGCAAGGCACCAATTTCAGACATGTAGATAAGCTGTGTCACCGACATCGCTGCAATCACAAAGCGGGTCAGATCGCTCTCAATGCCCGAGGCCAAAATCGATGGCAGGAACATATCCGCAAAGCCAACCACGATGGTTTCAGAGGCTGCCGCTGCATCAGGGATCTGTAGTAATTCCAGGTAAGGAATGAATGGCAGACCCATTACGCTGAAAATTGAGGTGTTCTCCGCAATCACCAGTGCCACGGTACCGATCGCCATCACTACTGGCAGTACACCGAAAATCATGTCAGCGGCGTTTTTAATGCCGTCGATCGCCACTTTACGCAGGCTGGTCACTTCATTGGCTTTCGCCAGGGCTTGCTCCAAACCAAAGCTCACCACAGTGTGGCCTTCTGGCACCGCTTCAATATCGCCTTGTAGTGGTTCACCGTCGATGAAACGATCTTTCTTCCAAGACAGCGGCGGTAAGCGCGGCACAATCACGGCAGCCGCCAAGCCTGCCAGACACACGGTCAGGTAGAACGGGGCAAACATGTGCTCCAGGTTTACCTGCGCAATCACTACCAAGCTGAAGGTAATGGATACCGCCGTAAACGTGGTACCAATCACGGCCGCTTCACGCTCGGTGTAGATCTTACTTTCATACTGCTTGCTGGTCATCAGCACGCCAACACTGCCGTCACCCAACCAAGAAGCGATACAGTTCACCGCCGAGCGGCCTGGCAAGTTAAACAGCGGACGCATGATGCGGGTAAACAGTGCACCCACAAACTCCAGCAAGCCAAAGTTTAGCAGTAGTGGCAACAGCAAACCGGCAAACAGGAACACCGAGAACAGCACTGGCAGCAGATCATTTAAGACCAAGCCACCTGTCGCGCCATCGCGGATCATCGCCGGACCAACACCAAAATAGGTCATCAGAACGAAGACTGCACCTAGCTGCTGGACGATAAACCATGGCAGGGTCGGGTTGAGCAGGCCACTGAAAAAATGACTTTTTAAAATAGGTTGTGGCTTGAACAGTTTGGTGGCAATCGTCGCCGCCGCCGTCAGGCTGATCAATACCGTGACAATCGTTGTCAGCATGCCTTCAAACAGCGCTTGTACTGATTTGGCCAGCACTGCAATAGGAATGGTTAACGTGTCTTGATAGTTGATCGGTGCCATAAACAAGAACACGCCCATCAATGATGGGAGTACGAACATAAGCCAGTTGGCTGGTGTAGGGCGCTTAGCGGCGCAGGTTTGCTCTTGCATACATCATCCAGTCAGAAACAGCATAATAGGTTGATTATTCAATGTGTTTTATAACCATCCACTAGGTGGTGGCTAATGAGTAGGCGAATATTACAGGTAAAATGCAGCTGGTGGAATACTAAATCGCCAAATCTGCCTTTTTATGCGAATAGATTGCAAGAATAACAGAATTTCAGCGTAATCATTCACTTAGCAAAGGTCGAAAATGGCCTTGCGTTGGTGGTAACTGATTGATTAAAAGTGGCTTACGTGAATTTGAAAGCACAATGTTGCAGCCTGAAAGATGAGTGAATAAAAAGGAGTGCTCTCTGCAAGAGGCATGTGCTTGTGCAAGAAACTGAGAAACAGACTCAAGGAATCAGAGAGCGGCCTCTCGACGGCCACATTGGCTTATATAATGCGAAAAATATGAGTGATGTGCCAGGAAGCATATCAGAGCAAAGAAAGGAGTCTTCATTGTGTCATGCTGTTTACTATCACGCCTTTTTCGTTCGCTTCGCCTTATTGGGTTAGTAGGTGTTGGATTTTTCATTGTATGCACAAAGGGATGGGCAGAAGAGCATCTTCCCCGACATGTCATGCAGTCACCGGATGTACAACATGTCTTTAAATATTATGAAATGCGTGGCGATGAGATACCAACGGTATACTGGCAGGGTGAAGGTAATGTTCCTGAGATAAATAAAAATTATTTATATTATGGTCCTGATAGTATTGATGTGAACCTAAAAGAACTGCTTATTGATGAAAGATACAGAACATTTTATGATCTTTCTTTTTCTGAATTTATAGTACTCGATAATGAATTGAATGTTTCACATCTTAAATTATCAGAACTTGAGGGGAGTGAAAACGATCTGCTTCAGCAGTTGGAACATCTAAAGTATTTGTCAATAAATGACAATCGGATGTATTTGAATGATTCAGACCTTGATTTATCTAATAATATAAAGTTGAAAGAACTGACTTTAGAATATGGTGATATTAAAAATGTCATATTGCCAGTAAGCAACACATTAGAAAAGATTGTCTCTAGAGATGGGCACTTTCACAATTTAACAAACCTTAAAGATCAAATAAAATTATCAGCATTGATATTGAATGACACTGTCAAAAATATCTCAGAGATCAATGGTCTTGGTATTGAGTATTTGTTGCTTGATAGGATTAAAGGGAAGAGATTGCCATTTGATTTGTCATCACTGAAAAAGCTGAAAGTGTTAGATCTGTATATGAATATGGATACAGAGATTAAATATAACTGGAAGAACAAAACGGGTTTTCAAATAAGCAAGGATGATGTATTTGAGCGTTTTGAAGTGCCTGATACTGTACGCTTTTTACGTTTTGGTGGAGACAGAAATGTTCACGTTCCTTTGTTTAATAAAAGGAGTGAGCTGAAAACGCTGATATTTTTTGGGACGAACATTCATACTCTTCATGGCTTAGATAACTTACAGCAATTGGAAGTGCTAGATATAAGTAATTCACCGATTGCGAAAATTAGTGGTCTTGATAAATTAGATAGATTAAAACGCTTAAGTATAAGATATACACAGATAGATGAAGTGAAAAATATATCACATTTAGATAATCTAGAATATCTAAATGTGAATCATAACAAAATAACACGTATTGAGGACCTTTCACCATTATGGCGATTGAATGAGATCGATATATCTTGGAATAAATTGGATGATATTTCTTCAGCCAATTTCCCGTTAGGTAGCTCTGTGCGGATGTTTTACAACCCACTTTATGTAAATGCGGATCCTTTTACCCAGCAGATGTTGAAATCACTGTATTATTCCTATGCACCCGATGATTTTATCGGTAGAACAAAGGTGAGTCAGTTTTGGTCTGTGGCAAAGTATTTCATATATATATATCCCAAGAAAAGAGAAACATATATACCGATGATACACATTGACTGATGTTGCATGTCGAGTGCAGAAAACTGAGAAGTAGGCTCAAAGAACAAAAGATACCCGTAGCATGGATTTCTCTTGCCTGAAGATAATGCTACCAGATGTATATAATCGTCATTTCCAATGAGAAGATAGCAGAGAAGGGAAGACGATGGGCCAACCAGCTGCACGCATCAGTGATATGCACCTTTGTCCGAAAGTGACCAGTAAAGTGCCTCATGTCGGCGGCCCGGTAGCTGCAGGTTCCGGCAATGTCTTTATTGGCGGAATGCCGGCTGCCCGTAAAGGGGATAAATTGGTGTGCGTCGGGCCTCCGGATTCGATCTCTGGTGGCTCTTCAACGGTATTTATCAACGGAAAGCCTGCTGCCCGAATGGGTGATAGTACATCACATGGGGGGGTCATTGTTGCCGGCATGCCTACCGTACTCATTGGCGATCAATCTTATTCCGTCCCGAAAGGGCCAAAGCCAACATCCTCCAGTGGTGAGGCATCAGCCTTCACACCTATTGCGAGCCGCGAGGCAAGTGCACCGAGTTCATCTAATTCGCTATTGGATTTACCCGCCGATCAATTTTCAGCAACCTCTTCACAAGTTCCACCTGACGAAAAAGGGATGGGATTAGCCATGAAAGATCAGTATGGCAATCCTTACTCGGGGTGCAGCTATGAAATATCAGCAGGTGGAAAAACAGAAGAAGGTAAGACGACAGGGAGTGGTGTGATCAATCTTGAACCTTTCAAAAGCGAAGAAGAAGTGATGATCAAGTTCTGGCCAGATCCGAGTGATACCGAAAACTATCAAAGAAAACGAGTGAAAATGCAGAAACTGGCTTCGATTGATACACCGGAAGGGGTGCAGCAGCGATTAGCAAATTTAGCGCTTTTGTCAGGGCAGGTCGATGGCAATTTAGGTGGCACAACAAAGCGTGATTTAAAAGCAATGCAGTTTGATCGTGAATTTGCGTTCACAGGTGAAGTCGACGCAGAAACCAAAGCTTGGTTAGAAGAAAATGAAAAATAGAGACAGGGATAGTAGGGTTTAAATATGTACGATAAGTTAATGAAGGATATGCAACTTGATTACGATAGTACATTGTATGATCTTGAATATTCGATGGCTATTAAGGAAAAAGCTCTTATTTATAAGGAAAACTTATCTTTAGATAACAACAATGAACAGTATATTAATAAATTTTCTGTTTTAATTGATAAGTTTGTTGAATCTAAAGATTTAAAAATAAAGCATCTAAATAAAATATTAGAGAATCAAATAGAGCGTCACAATTCAAACAATATCTATGTTAATTATAAAGATGATGTGAGCGAAAACTTAGATAGATTAAAAAAAAGACAAAAGAAATATAAAGAAGTGTTTTATAAAAGTACATTGAATATATTGAAAGATGATGGTATCCCCCATCATCCTAGTCAATGGAAGTTGGATGATATAGAGGATATTGAACCTTTTATACCATTAGTAACATCAGAGTGTTTTGGTCATGAGGAATATGAAGATGCAACAACGAATTTAGTTGAGCCAAAAGATTTTGATTATAGTAATGTTGTATTTCGTTATGCTGATGACACTAATGATATAATTCGTAATAGATTTATATTATACTGGGATTGTGACAATGAGTGCAAGACTGAAAAAGAGGCTGAAATAAGTGATGGCTTTCATTTGGGAGAAGTTAATGTAGCATACATTAATGATTATGGTTATGCATATAAAATAAATATTGAAGGTGATGGGGCGATAATAAAATCAAAGAATAAAGAAGGGAAAATAGTATTTTCATTAACTAAGCCTATAATCCCAAGAAATGTTTATGATATTAAAGGTGATGTTGAAAAAGATAAATATTATCCATATAATCATACTGAGACTAAAGTTAGATTTAATCGTCACGGTGAAATATTATTATATCCATTGGATCAAAATTCATTTACTACAAAGTCTATTAGTAGCATTAGCAAAATAAAAGTAGATGGTTGTTCTTCCGCCACAACAAAATTAAATAAACTCGTATATGAAGTTGATGAAGATACTCCACCGAATAGTGTATCTCTTCATTGTACATTACCTGAATGGAATCATCGCCTTAAAACTGAAATAAATTTTTTAAAAAGGCAGTTAAATCAATATAAATTGTTGTGTCACCCTCATTTGATCAATCTTCATTATCTTTCAGAAATGGATAAAATTTTAGATTGGCATATTAAATACCCTTATATTTCAAGTTTTGATCATAAGCAGAGAAATGATCCTACTGCTGATGTTAAAGCTGCATTCTTTGGTCTTCCTCCATTTGAAAAGAAAAAGTCACCATTTGTTGATGAAATGGAAATGAGGTATCAGTTAAAAGATTCTATTGTTTCATTAACTAATTCTATTCAATCAATTATTGAAGAGCCAGAGCAGTCAACATTGACATTTGGATTAGCTATTCAGAAAAATCATTTAGAAAGAAGTTCAAAAAAGCTATTTGAACTTGTGACATCACCGCTTTTAAAAGCTGAAATTAATAGATATAGAGATAGCGCTAAAAAACATTTTTCTGACGGATATACTATTGAAGGGATCATGCCTCCTGGCCCATATATGGAGAAAGAAGAGCATTGGGATCAGATATTTATTACTATATCTGAATGTTATGCACTATTATCTCAATCAACAAAATTTAGACTAAAGATATGGGATGCGGAAATTAAACATGGATTTGATGCATTAGGTGGTTTTGATCGAGAAGAGATCGCTGATAATGCAGTGTTTGAAAAGTGGGATAGAGAAAAAGATACAGAATATTTATCCCACCAAGCGATAAGCTTGCAAGATAATATTGTTATGGACCAAACAATTACATCTGTATTTAAAGGGATTATTGAAGATTATGAAGTCTATGCTAAATCTTATTTGGGTTATATTGTTCCAGGCCCAGGTGCTCCCTGTATGTTGCAAGTCGCCCTTAATTGTTTCCAGTTGGAACTAGAGACATTGTTTTTAGAAAGAGCTAGGGATAATTTGGTAAAGGGAGGAAGGACATATCATATACGAGTTTATTTATCTGTTTTGAAATGCATGGGATTATTGGGGAGGGATAAAAAAACTGAAATAATCAATAGAGTTGATGATTTATTCGATGGGTTAATAAGGAAAAATCAAGCCTATGGTCATGATAATATACGTGATATAAACAATAGATTAAATGGTAGGGCGAAAGGTGCTATTGCTAGATTTTATCGAAATATTGATGGTAATAATGGGCTGAATGGGTGGTTTTATAATAAGTTTAGTTGGGATATAGATCGAGTAGGTGATGCAAATAATCTTCAACGATTGGGTTCTTTCGCAAAAACAGTTTATTCAATTTATAACTATGCTTACGCAATGCAGGAATTACTTGCTGTTTCTGAAGATAGTAAAAAAAATGGATGGGATTTGCTTGAAACATCTTGGGAATATACAACTCGATTGGCAAATCTACTTGTTGCGACTGGTGCGTTAACAGTTACGGTTGCAAATCTAATAATGAGCTTTAGAGTTCAGCTGAATAAATATTTTAGCAAAAATATAACTCCTCCACCTTTGACGACGGCAAGAAAGTTATTTGGTTTATTTTTAGATATTGGAGGCGTTGTAATCAGTGTATTTCAAATTATATCTTCAAGTATTGATTTGGCTAAAGCATTAAAAAATGGAGATGGTCATGCTGCATTTATGGCTGGAGCGAATATCTCTGCCAATGTACTTTTAGTAGCAGGTCTATCAACAAAAAATACATTATTAAAAATGGCGGGTAGGTCAATATGTCGAAGGGCTGGTTATACATTTATTTCAGCAGCAACAGGTGGGTTATTACTTTGTATTGGAAGCGGTATAACGTTTGCTCTTTTAGCATATGAGTTATCTAAGATAATAAAAGACTATACAGCAACAGAATATCAGAAAAATATTATTAAATACTGGTCGTTTTTTAAAGAAGAAAAGCCTATTTCAAAAGAGCTTGTTAGTGAATATGAACTCCTTATTGATTATGAAGATAAAGCTGATGAAGACTTATGGGGCATTGCAACAGATTCATATGATGATGGGTTATCTAAAGTAAAAACTTCATATATAAGTGATTGTTATGCTTTATACATTGAATATTGGAAGGAAAAAAAGATTAATGGCAGTGAAAATAATCCATTACTGTTCATTGACGAATATCATAAAGAAGATTTAAGTTCTTATTCGGGAATACGTTTGAATTATTTGTCATGGAGAGCCATTATCCCTCTTTATTTGACTATTGATAATAAAGGTGAACGTGTTTATTCATTGTCTAAAATTAAAGAGATGACAAGGTTTGATGTTGATTGGATGGATAAGGATAATTTTAATGGAATAAGGACTGTAGAGGATGTTGTTAAGTATTATGATGGTTTGGTGAAAATTGGAAAAATGAAAAAAGAAGCTCGTGTTAAGAGGCGCGGTAAATATGTTTTAATATCAGATTTATTAGAGGTTGGTGAATTTACACCATCTTATAGTGATGAGTTTTATCTTGATGGATGCTTTGATCATGATTCATTTAGGTTAATATATTGAGGAGGTCTTATGAAATTTCATTTATTTAAGTTTGTTTTTTTTCTTACTTTTTCATTTTTTTCCAATTATGAAGCTTCAGGACAAAGCTATGCTCAATTTAAATCTGTTCAGGTTGATTTTTTATTAGATTATTTTGATAGTAAAAATGAAGAGTTAAAGATTCTTTTATTGGGGGGTGATGTCAGTATTATCCAAAGGGATAATTTAGATGGGATTGTTTCACATAATAAATTGGTCACTTCAAAGTTTGATATGAATGATAATGTTTGGCCAATGAGTGCATATTATGGTGGTGATAATTATGTGGTATTGGATAGTCACTATAATGTGATATTTTCACAGTTTGCATTATCCAGTTCTGATAATCATGAATTATTTAACAAGTTGCCTGATCTAGAGTATGTTTCTTTAATTGCAAATGGGGATAATATTACAGTTGATCTTTCGAGTAATTTTAAGTTAAAAGAGTTTGTTTTAAAAAATGGTAGCTTGAATAAAGTTGTGTTACCTAAGTCAAGTGCCGTAGAAGTCATTAGTGCTGTATCCGGGAGTATTGGTGAAATTGTAAATTTGGATACGCAAAATAAATTAATCTCTCTTCGGGTTGGTAGTAATTTGAAAAACATCAGTGATATAAATGAAAGTCTATCATTAGAGAGGTTGATTGTTTTTCCTAGGGATGGTATCCCAGAAGGTTTAAAGGTTTCAACAATAAAGAAAATTAAGCACTTAATGTTATATGACGATAATGAAAATGATATAAATGGTTTTGATAATCTTAATCATTTAAATACGTTATTATTGGTTAACATGAATGTTGAAAAGGTAAAGCTACCATCAACCTTGAAGTTATTTGACTTTAGTGGGGTGGAAAATAAACGTATGCCAGAGTTTCCGAATGATTCTGAGTTGCTTGAATTGTATATCTCAAATACATCAATTAGTAAGATAAACGAATTGGAAAATCTTGGTGAACTTAAAATGCTTTCTATTTATTCAATGCCATTAAAAGAAATAAGTGGAATTGAGGGGTTGCATAAATTAGAAAGATTAGACATTGAATATACAGATTTGGATAAGATTCAAGGCTTAGGTAAACTGAATAAATTAACTTATCTAAAATTAAGGGATAATAAATTCAAGGAATTGTCCGCATTAACAGGTTTTAAGTCTTGTGAATATATTGATGTTAGTTATAACGTGATTTCTAAAATAGAAAAAGATGTGTTAAGTGGATTTTTTGGATGCCCAATTGCATTGTTCGGGAATCCTGTTTATGACAATGCTGATTATAGTTTAGAAACTAAACTTATTAAGTTGTCTGAAACGGGAACCTTTGATGAATAAAAATATAGAGGGTTAAGATGGATTTAACAAAAAAGTTGTTAATTTTCTTTGTGATTATTTTGTCATTGATTAATACAACAATGAATAGCCCAACGATTCAAGGGTGGTTAAACGGAGAATCTGCTGATTTCAGCATGGGGGATATATTGCTGATTGTGGTCATCATTATTGGTGCTTTCGTTACGATTTTTGGCTTAGCTATTTGGCTACAAAATACTTTTAATCTTACCGATGATGAAGACGATGAAACAACTCGTACTTCAGATCACAAAGATTCCGACCACACAAAGAAATAACGCAATATGAAATGGAAAAGAAAAGGGAAGCCACTGCTTCCCTTTTGTGTATTTAATGCCTGAATACTCAGCGTATTTACTTATCTACGATACGCTTATCGCATCGTCACGAACTCTTCCGAGCCGGTTGGGTGGATGGCTACCACAGAGTCGAAGTCTGCTTTGGTTGCGCCCATCTTCATGGCTACACCGAAGCCTTGGATCATTTCATCCACGGTGTAACCGATGCCGTGTAGGCCCACTACTTTCTCGTCTTCACCGGCACAAACCAGCTTCATTTTGCATGGCTGACGGTGTGCGGTGACCGCTGTGTACATGGCGGTGAACGTTGAGGTGTACACTTTCACGTTCTCTTCGCCGTATTGTGCTTTGGCATCCGGCTCGCTCAGGCCGATGGTGCCGATAGGTGGGTGGCTGAATACCACGGTAGGAACCAGGTTGTAGTCCATTTTGGCGTTTGGCTTGTTGTTGAACAGACGCTCAGACAACTGACGACCCGCTTTAACGGCCACTGGTGTGAGTTCGATACCGCCTTCCATGATGTCGCCCACACAGTAGATGCCTGGCACGTTGGTCTGCTGGTATTCATCAACTTTGATGTAGCCACGCTCGTTGGTCTCAACGCCGGTCGCTGCCAGGTTGATTTTGTGCGTGCTTGGGTGGCGGCCGATTGCCCAGATCAGGACGTCCGTGTTGTGGCTCTCGCCGTTTTCAAAGTGCAGGGTGATAGAGCCATCAGCTTCTTTTACCACTTCTTTAGGGACAGAGTGGGTGTGCAGCGTTGGGCCTTCGGTGTTCATTACTTCGACTAGCGTGTCGATGATCATCGGATCAAAGCTGCGCAGTGGTGATTCTTTACGAACGAACAGGTGAGTGTCTGTGCCCAGTGCGCTCAGTACGCCCGCGATCTCTACCGCGATGTAACCAGCGCCGACAACCGCCGTACGTTTTGGTTGCGCATTTAGCTCAAAGAAGCCGTTTGAGTCGATACCGTGCTCGGCACCCGGTACGTTAGGAATCGTTGGCTCACCGCCGACGGCGATCAGGATGTGATCGGCTGTGTAGTGTTCGCCGTTCACTTCGATGGTTTTGGCGTCCACGAAGGTCGCAAAGCCGTTGATCACTTCAATCTTGTTGTTGCCCAGTACGTTGTCGTACGCAGTGTGAATGCGGCTGATGTACGCTTCACGGCTTTCTACCAATTTACCCCAATCGAAGCCTTTTACGTCCACATCAAAACCGTAGTCTTTGGCGTAAAGGTGCATAGCTTCTGCGATTTGCGCGCCGTGCCACATCACTTTCTTCGGCACACAACCGACGTTTACACAGGTACCGCCCAGCGCTTTCGCTTCAACCAGCGCCACTTTTGCGCCATACATGGCTGCACGGTTTGCTGAAGCAATACCGCCGCTACCGCCGCCGATACAGATGTAATCAAAATGCTTTGCCATGACTTTACTCCATGATTTTTTATTAATTTGGCTGGACCTAGTGTAATCAAGAACGCGGTGAGTTACGAGTGGGGTGGATCGAGAAAATACGAATACAAAAAAGGCGAGGAAATCCCCGCCTTTATGCTGCTTAAGCGCGATATGCGCCGTGCGTATTCGGTCTTACTCTGGGACAACCCATTCTACCGTGTGATGGCCGTGCGTCGGCGCAATGGCCTGCTGCAGCCATGGCAAAATGGTTTGCATCTGGCTTTCCAGCTTCCAAGGCGGGTTGATCACAATCATGCCTGAGGCGGTCATGCCACGCTCTTCGGTGTCTGGCTCCACGCCCAGTTCGATTTGCAGGATCTTACTGATACCCAAATCTTTCAGGCCTTTTAGCATCTTGTCGATGGTTTCGCGGTAGACCACTGGGTACCAGATAGCGTAGGTACCGGTTGCCCAGCGCTTGTAACTTTCGTCAATGGCTTTCACCACATCCATGTATTCGTGCTTGAGCTCGTACGGTGGGTCGATCAGCACCACGCCACGACGTTCTTTCGGCGGCAGGCTGGCTTTTAAGCGGGCAAAGGCATCTTCTTTGTAGATCTTCACCTGACGATCGCCTCGGAACTCTTGCAGCAGCAGCGGGAAGTCGCTTGGGTGCAGCTCGGTCAGCACCATGCGGTCTTGTTCGCGGATCTGTGCGCGTGCCACCTTTGGCGAGCCCGGGTAGTAACGCAGCTCTTCGCCGTCGTTCAGTACCTGAATCGCGTCTAGGTAGCTTTGGATGTCCGCAGGAATGTCATCGCGACCCCAGATTCGGGCGATCCCTTGTTTGAACTCGCCGGTTTTCTCGCTGCGCTCGTCTTGCAAATCGTAGCGGCCGACCCCGGAGTGAGTATCGTGGTAAACAAAGGGTTTTTCCTTTTGCTTGAGGGCATCAAGGATCAGGCTCTGGACAATGTGCTTAACCACGTCGGCGTGGTTGCCGGCGTGAAAACTGTGGCGGTAGCTCAGCATGGCTGGGATCTCGACAGAAAGAAGTGATGAATTGAGCCCGTATTATGGCGGATTGGCGCGGAATAGCTAGGGGTTGTGATGACATCGACCAGGCCAGATGTTAATTACAGGTTAAAATGATAAGATGTTTTTGCGCTTTAGAGCGAGTAAAGGATTGATTTTTAGCCTCTGAAGACGCATGTATTAAGGGATAACAGAATGAAGGAATAGCCCATGTCTAACCCATTACTTACGATGACAGGTTTACCCCCGTTTTCACAGATCCAACCGGAGCACGTGAAACCGGCCGTGGAGCAGGCGATCGCGGATTGCCGTGCAGCGGTAGAAGCGGTACTGGCCAGCGGTGAAGCGCCGAGCTGGGCATCCATTTGTGTGCCATTGGCAGAAACCGATGATCGCTTAAACCGTATCTGGTCGCCGATCGGCCATTTGAATGCCGTGAAAAACAGCAGTGAACTGCGCGATGCGTACGAAAGCTGCCTGCCAATTTTGTCTGACTACAGTACGTGGGTCGGCCAGCATAAAGGCCTGTATGAGGCCTTCAAGGCGATCAAAGCTGATGCCAGCTTTGCCGATCTGACGCTGGCGCAGCAAAAGTCTGTGACCGATGCGCTGAAAGATTTTGAATTGTCCGGCATCGGCCTGCCAGCGCAAGATCAGCACCGCTACGGTGAGATCAGCAAGCGTCTGTCTGAGCTGTCTTCGACCTTCAGCAACAACGTGCTGGATGCGACCATGGGCTGGAGCAAGCTGATCGCTGATGAAGCGGAACTGGCGGGTTTGCCGGAATCTGCGCTGCAGGCGGCTAAAGCCAATGCGGAAGCGAAAGAGCAGGACGGTTACCTGTTCACCCTTGATATTCCGTCTTACCTGCCGGTGATGACGTACTGTGAAAACCGCGCCCTGCGTCAGGAAATGTACGAAGCATTCGTGACCCGTGCCTCGGATCGCGGCCCGAATGCCGGTAAGTGGGACAACAGCGACATCATCGCTGAGAAGCTGAAACTGAACCACGAAATCGCCCGTTTGTTGGGCTTCAACACCTACAGTGAGAAATCGCTGGCCACCAAGATGGCGGAAACGCCGGCACAAGTGCTGGGCTTTTTGAATGACCTGGCCAGCCGTGCCAAGCCACAGGGCGAGCGTGAAATTGCTGAGCTGCGTGAATACGCACAGAGCGAGTTTGGTGCCACTGATCTGGCTCCATGGGATCTGGCGTTCTATAGCGAGAAACTGAAGCAACACCGCTACAGCATTTCTGATGAACAACTGCGTCCGTACTTCCCTGAGCAGAAAGTGGTGGCCGGTCTGTTTGAAGTGCTAAAACGTGTGTTTGGCATGGATGTGAAAGCGCGTGACGGTGTCGATGTGTGGCACGAGTCGGTGACTTTCTATGACATCTTTGATGCGCACGGTGAGCTACGTGGCAGCTTCTATTTGGATCTGTACGCCCGTGAACACAAGCGTGGCGGTGCCTGGATGGATGAGTGTCTGGTACGTCGTACCCGCGAAGACGGTACCCTGCAAGCGCCAGTGGCTTACCTGACCTGTAACTTCAACAAGCCAGTGGGCGACAAGCCAGCCCTGTTTACCCACGATGAAGTGGTAACGCTGTTCCACGAAACCGGTCACGGTATTCATCACATGCTAACTCAAGTGGACGTACCGGCTGTTTCAGGCATCAACGGTGTGCCATGGGATGCGGTTGAGCTGCCAAGTCAGTTCCTGGAAAACTGGTGTTGGGAAGAAGAGGCGCTGGCCTTCATTTCCGGTCATTATGAAACCGGCGAGCCATTGCCAAAAGAAATGCTGGATAAGATGCTGGCCGCGAAGAACTTCCAATCGGCGATGGGCATTTTGCGTCAGCTGGAATTCGGTCTGTTCGATTTCACCCTGTACACCGAATACGATCCTGAAGTCGGCGCCCAAGTGCTGGAAACGCTGGCAGCGATCAAGTCACGCGTCTCTGTCGTACAAAGCCCAGAGTGGGGCCGTTTCCCACACAGCTTCAGTCACATCTTTGCCGGTGGCTACAGTGCGGGTTACTACAGCTACCTGTGGGCGGAAGTGTTGTCGTCTGATGCGTACTCACGTTTTGAGGAAGAGGGGATCTTCAACCCGCAAACCGGTGCGGATTTCTTGGATTGCATCCTCGAGCGTGGCGGCAGTGAAGAGCCGATGGCGTTGTTCAAGCGTTTCCGTGGCCGTGAGCCGCAGATTGATGCGTTGCTTCGCCATTCGGGCATCACGGGTTAATGCACTGATTGGGCTGGCTCTTTCACCCCAGCCCAGCATCGGACATGCTCATTGATGGTTATCAACTGCGCGTGTCCTCTTTGTGCTGAGGCGAAATTTCTGCGCCCAATCAGACATTAACAGAGTGTGTGCAAGAGATATCAATTCCGCACGCCCTCTTAGCGATGAAACGAAATTCCTGCGTCATAAATATGAAATTAGATCTGAGCGGGATGAGGTTTTGGCTTTAGTGCGAATTCGAGCTCTAGCCAAACTCAGGCATTTGTTCTGTCAATTTGAGTGCGTGCAATAGATATCAACTGCGCGTGTCCTCTTTGTGCTGAGGCGAAATTTCTGCGCCTAATCAGGCATTAACTAAGTGAAAGTTGGGTTTAAATAAATGAAATCCAGCGCCATAAACGCGAAATAAATCGCTAGCGAAGTGCGTGATTCTGAGATGAGTTGGCACTTCTGATAGGTAATAAAAAAGCACCCATGGGGTGCTTTTTTTGTTTGGGGATCCGCACTCAGCGTGAGTGGGATTATTCGCTGGCAATTAACGTCAGTGGCCAGCCCATGTCGGTTTGACGCTCGGCTTCTTGTTCCAGCTCGGCGTGGGTCAGCGGGTTCGCCGCCAGCCAGCTTGCCGGCAGGGTGAGGGTCAACGCATTGTGCTGGGCTGTCAGCGTGAACGGAGGCAGCTTGGCTTTGTCGCGGCGGTGGCACAGTAACACGGCTAAACGCAGCAGGCGTAGCAGGCGTGTGGCGCTGTCGCCGGGCAACGCATGTTGCATCGGCAGCGGACTCAGTTGCTCGCGGAAGCGACGCAGCAGTTCGGCGATCAGGAATTTCTGCGCGCGGGTAAAGCCCGGCAGATCACTGTGATTGATCAGGTAAGCGGCGTGGTCGCCACTTTGTTTGAATTCAATCATGGTGCCGATTTCATGCAGCGCGGCACAGGCATGCAGTAAGTTGGCCGCATGCGGTTCCGGCTGCCATGCTGACGCGGTTGCGTTGAGCAGGGCTTGCGCGGTGTCTGCCACGTTATCGGCATGGGTGCGATCCAGCTGGAAGCGTGCCTGCAGGCTTTGCAGCGTACGGGCTTGCACATCGTGATGGCGCATCTGGTGCATCATTTCATACACCATGCCTTCACGTAGGGCACCGCCGGCCAGTGTCATCGATTCAATCTCCAGCGACTCAAAGATAGCGATCAAAATCGACAGGCCGCTCGGGAAGACCAGGGCACGCTCAAGGGTCAGGCCCTCGATATCCAGATCTTCCAAACGCTCGTACTGCATCGCCTGACGTTGCAGGCGCTTCAGTTTGGCGAGGGTGATGATTTCATCCATCCCTTGCGCCAGCATGATTTCTTGCAGCGCTTGCACGGTGCCACTGGCGCCGACACAGGTCTTCCAACCCAGCGTCTGGTATTGGCTGACAATCGGTGCAATGGCCGCTTTGGCCGCGTTGATGGCGGCATCAAAGTTGGCTGCCGTCAGGGCGCGATCTTTAAAATAGCGCTCCAGCCAGGTCACACAGCCCACTTTCAGGCTGGTCAGGGCACTGGCATCAAAGCCTTCACCAATCACCACCTCGGTACTGGCTCCGCCAATATCGACCACCAGGCGCTTACTGCTGCCGCCAGAGGTATGGGCGACCCCTTGATAGATAATGCGCGCTTCCTCTTCACCCGGAATGATATCGACCGGATAACCAAGGATCGCTTCTGCCTTGGAAAGAAAGGCCTCGGCATTGACGGCGGTGCGCAACGCGGCGGTGCCGACAATGCGAATATTACCGGCCGGAATGTCCTGCAGACGTTCGGCAAACAGGCTCAGGCAGTCCCAGCCGCGTTGCATGGCTTCATCACTTAGCACGTTCTCGGCATTGAGTCCGGCGGCTAAGCGCACTTTACGTTTGATCTTGGCCAATGTCTGCACGTTGCCGGCAAACTCTCGCACGATCCACATGTGGAAGCTGTTGGAGCCAAGGTCAATGGCGGCATACAACGGGGATACGGTTCTTTCCATGGGCATATCTATCAGTTATTCAGCTTTGGGTTATTGCGCTTTGTTCTGCGACGGGCGGCGGCGGTTACGTTGACGCGGCTGTCCCTGACGCGATGAGCCACCACTGTTGCGACGGTTGCCACCCTGACGAGGGGCACGCGGCACGAAAAGCGGCGCAGGTAAATCGTCAAGCAGGGCGTCGGCATTGTACTTAGACAATGGGATCGCGTGCTCGATGTAAGTTTCAATCGCCGGCAGGTTGATAGCGTATTCTTCACAGGCAAAGCTGATCGAATGGCCACTGGCGCCTGCACGACCGGTACGGCCGATACGGTGTACGTAGTCCTCTGCGTCGTCTGGCAGATCGTAGTTAAATACGTGCGTTACCTGCGGAATGTGCAGGCCACGGGCAGCGACGTCGGTTGCTACCAGGATATCCACTTCACCTTGGGTGAACTGCTCAAGAATGCGTACGCGCTTCTTCTGCGGCACATCGCCAGTCAGCAGGCCAACACGGTGTTTGTCTGCCGCCAGGTGAGCCCAGATGTCTTCACAACGGTGCTTGGTGTTAGCAAAGATGATGGCGCGATCTGGCCATTCTTCTTCAATCAGCGTCTGTAGCAGGCGCATCTTGTCGTTGTTAGACGGGTAGAACAGCTCTTCCTGGATACGGTGACCGGTTTTTTGCTCCGGCTCTACCACAACACTTTTCGGGTCGTTCATGTGTTCAAACGCCAACTCTTTCACACGGTAGGAAAGGGTCGCAGAGAACAGCATGTTCAGACGCTCAGTCGGGACTGGCATGCGACGGAACAAGAAGCGGATGTCTTTAATAAAGCCCAGATCAAACATACGATCGGCTTCATCCAGTACCACGGCCTGAATAGAACGCAGGTCAATCACGCGCTGCTTGTAGAAATCGATGATACGGCCACAAGTACCGATCAGGATATCCACGCCCGCTTCCAGCGTTTTCTGTTGTTTCTCGTACGCTTCACCACCGTAAGCCAGGCCTGCGGTCAGACCGGTGCTTTCCAGTAATGGCTGCGCATCGTTGTAAATTTGGATAGCCAGTTCACGCGTAGGTGCCATAATGATGGCACGAGGGTGATTCTGTTTACGATCC
Organism: Photobacterium aphoticum; assembly: GCF_001029435.1. Classification (GTDB taxonomy): domain Bacteria; phylum Pseudomonadota; class Gammaproteobacteria; order Enterobacterales; family Vibrionaceae; genus Photobacterium; species Photobacterium aphoticum. The sequence continues at coordinate 36,897 of NZ_LDOV01000011.1, forward strand.
TCTTTCGCTGGCGTTAGCAGCAGATGGTTAAAAGTCGCGGTCAGGAAAGCCAGGGTTTTCCCTGTGCCTGTTTGGGCCTGACCCGCAATGTCACGGCCGGAGAGCACTACCGGCAATGCCAGCGCCTGGATCGGCGTACAATTATGGAAACCTTTGGCTTCCAATCCTTGTAAAACCTGTGGTTCTAACCCCAGGTCGGCAAATTTTTGCTCTGTGATATGAGTCGTCTTCATTCGTATAGAATATCAGCTTAGGGTTGCAATACGAAACGGATTCCATTCAAATAGGGCAACGATTTGCTGGTTAAAATCAAATCAGCTATGAAAATCAACCATTGGAGTGGAAGATGAGCGACAAGATTGTGCAGCTGACAGACGCAAGTTTCGAAAGCGATGTGATTACTGCTGCAGGCCCTGTGCTAGTCGATTTTTGGGCAGAGTGGTGTGGTCCTTGTAAAATGATTGCCCCAATTCTTGATGAAATCGCAGACGAGTACGAAGGTAAGCTGACTATCGGTAAACTAAACATCGATCAGAATGCAGCCACACCACCTAAGTTCGGTATTCGTGGTATCCCAACACTATTGTTGTTCAAAGACGGCAGTGTTGCAGCCACCAAAGTAGGTGCACTATCCAAGAGCCAGCTGAAAGAGTTCCTCGACGCGAACCTGTAAGCCTCTCTTATTCAAGCCATGCACAATTGATAGTTGTGCATGGTTTGACAACCGTCTATGCTAGACGGAAGATATCTTTAGTGCTAACTTATTGCACGTAATTTGTACATCTGTTCATTCCTTGACCAGCCCCATTGGTCAACCTTATCTCAACTAATATAGAACCCCGATTTTGACTGACAAGAAACCCACCACTATGAATCTGACTGAACTGAAGAACCAACCTATTTCACAGTTGGTTGCGCTTGGCGAAAGCTTGGGCCTTGAAAACCTAGCGCGTCTGAGAAAACAAGACATCATCTTTGCGATTCTCAAGCAGCATGCAAAAAGTGGTGAGGACATCTTCGGTGACGGTGTTCTAGAAATCCTTCAAGATGGCTTCGGCTTCCTCCGCTCAGCAGACAGTTCTTACCTTGCCGGCCCAGACGACATCTACGTCTCTCCTAGTCAAATCCGCCGCTTCAACCTTCGCACTGGTGACACCATTTCAGGCAAAATCCGTCCGCCTAAAGACGGTGAACGTTACTTTGCATTGTTGAAAGTGAACGAGGTGAACTACGACAAGCCAGACAACGCCCGTAATAAGATCCTGTTTGAAAACCTGACGCCGCTGCACGCGAACGAGCGTATGCGCATGGAGCGTGGTAACGGTTCAACCGAAGACATCACGGCACGTGTACTGGACTTGGCATCACCGATCGGTAAAGGCCAGCGTGGTCTGATCGTGGCACCGCCAAAAGCGGGTAAAACCATGCTGCTTCAGAACATCGCACAGAGCATTGCTTACAACCACCCAGAGTGTGAGTTGATGGTACTGCTTATCGATGAACGTCCGGAAGAAGTGACCGAGATGCAGCGTCTTGTGAAGGGTGAAGTGGTTGCTTCTACCTTTGATGAGCCAGCATCACGTCACGTACAAGTGGCGGAAATGGTGATTGAGAAGGCCAAGCGTCTGGTTGAACACAAGAAAGACGTGGTGATCCTACTGGACTCTATCACCCGTCTGGCACGTGCTTACAACACCGTGATCCCATCATCAGGCAAAGTACTGACCGGTGGTGTGGATGCTAATGCCCTGCACCGTCCTAAGCGTTTCTTCGGTGCGGCACGTAACGTAGAAGAAGGCGGTAGCCTGACTATCATCGCAACGGCACTGGTTGATACCGGTTCTAAGATGGATGAAGTGATCTACGAAGAATTTAAAGGTACGGGTAACATGGAACTGCACCTGTCTCGCAAGATTGCCGAGAAGCGTGTCTTCCCTGCGATTGATTTCAACCGCTCTGGTACCCGTCGTGAAGAGCTGCTGGCTAAAGCCGACGAACTACAGAAGATGTGGATCCTGCGTAAGATTGTTCACCCAATGAGTGAAACAGACAGCATGGAGTTCTTGATCGACAAGCTGTCGATGACTAAGACCAACGACGAGTTCTTCGACGCGATGCGCCGTCAGAAGTCTTAATCCACACGGTTTGACTTCACAGTTTCTAAAACGCCACCTTGTGTGGCGTTTTTTATTGTCTGAAGTAGGGCATAATCCTATTGTGCGTTGTTCAATTGATCGTGATCATAACAAGGCACCGAATACCCGGACGGTATTCGCGTTCCTCTTTTTCCTTTTCACCAAGGAGGTGACATGCGACTAGGACAGTGCATGCTAATAGGATGGTTAGCGACACACATCACGATGGCCAGTGCGGCCGGCGTCCCGGCGGCTGGCGTTCCAGCGACCGACGTCACGGTGACCACTATCACCCCACACGCGGTGACAGAGGTGCTGGCCTCTTCACAAAGTCAGGCCCGTGCGGCGGCGCTGGCGACCCTCTATGATCACAACGACTTTCGCGCGTTGGAATTTAACTTGTCTCAATTACCGGCGCTGAAGCAGGAAGCGGTGCGTGCGCTGCTGGTGGATCATGCGGTAGCACATCCGGTGCTGGATCAGTACAAAGCCAACTGGCTGCAGGCCCAAGCCCTGCGCAAACCGTTATTTACCGTGGTGGAGCAGGGCGATGGCTACCAAGTTACCCAGACGGCCTTTCATTACGGCACCAAAGCCCGCAGTCAGGTGAAACGCTGGGAAGACATGCTCAAAGCCCAAACCTTTAGCGAACAAGCCGAGCGTGGCGAGTTAGTGCTGTCTGAATGGCTGGCGGGCGATTTGACGACCCAAGCTCTGCAACGGGACATTCTGCTGGCTCAGTTGCCGGGGCTCTCGGCTCAGGCGGTGGCACAACTGGCTGCCCAGTTCACCAGTGATAAGGCGCTGTTGTGGTTACCGGATAATGCCGTGATCGCCGCATTAGCAGCGGCCTCGGGCGATGACGGGGTGTACCACCTGCTGTGGCGTCGTCGCAGCGATCAGTACAGCCTGGCCGAGCTGAACCGGCTAGCGCAGCTCGCACCGGATCCGCAGGCCACCCAGCAGCTGATGGCGGCCACCATTAACCCGTCGCTGAAAATCGTGGCGTACCGGGCGTTGGTGGCGGTGAACCCGTTGCCGTCCCAGACGCAGGATTTTCTCAGTGACAAACTGGCGGATGTCACCGATGGGGCGCTGGTGGCGACAGAGTTAGCCCGTCATGGCTACCTGAGTTGGTTAGAACAACTGGTGGGTGCCAGCCGCAATCAGGTGCTGCAGAAAAACATCAAAACCGCCCTTTCCCAATAACGCGATTACTGCGGCGTGCCTCGATTTTCCGCTATCCAGACGTTAACAAGTCGTTATAATAACCCGAGAATGATTGTCTTTACGCAGTGGCCCACCGGCTTCTGCGTATCGTCGTATGTAGTAGGATAGGTCACGGTAAGCGATGAAATTCAAGGATCTGCGAGAGTTTATAGACTACCTGGAACAGCAGGGTCAGTTGCAACGCATCACGCAACCGGTCGATCCGGATCAGGAAATCACTGAGATTTGTGATCGCACCTTGCGCGCGGGCGGCCCGGCGTTGTTGTTTGAAAACCCGGTCGGCTATGACGTGCCGGTACTGGCTAACCTGTTTGGCACGCCGGAGCGGGTGGCGATGGGCATGGGCCGAGAAGACGTGCGCGATTTGCGCGAGGTCGGCAAGCTGCTGGCTTACCTGAAAGAGCCTGAGCCGCCACGCGGTTTCCGTGATGCTATTGATAAGCTGCCGTTGTTCAAGCAAGTGCTGAATATGCCGGTTAAACGCCTGCGTCATGCGCCCTGCCAAGAGGTGGTATGGCAAGGTGACGAGGTGGATTTGGACAAGATCCCGGTGATGAGTTGCTGGCCGGGGGATGTGGCACCGCTGCTGACATGGGGACTCACCATCACCAAAGGGCCGCACAAGAAACGCCAGAATCTAGGGATCTACCGCCAGCAAAAAATCGGCAAGAACAAGATCATCATGCGGTGGCTGGCTCACCGAGGTGGCGCGTTAGATCTGCGTGACTGGATGGAAACCCATCCGGGCGAACCGTTCCCGGTCACCGTGGCTTTTGGGGCCGATCCGGCGACGATTTTAGGCGCGGTGACCCCCGTGCCGGACACCTTGTCGGAATACGCGTTCGCCGGCTTGCTGCGCGGCCGTAAGACCGAAGTGGTGAAAAGCCTGAGCAACGATCTGGAAGTACCGGCCAGTGCGGAAATTGTGCTGGAAGGCTACATTGATCCGAACGAGTTTGCCGACGAAGGGCCGTATGGCGACCATACCGGGTATTACAATGAGGTAGAACGCCATCACGTGTTCACCATTACCCATGTCACTATGCGTAACAAGCCGATTTATCACAGTACCTATACCGGTCGTCCGCCGGATGAACCGGCTGTACTGGGTGTGGCATTGAATGAAGTGTTTGTGCCGATTTTGCAAAAGCAATTTCCGGAGATCGCCGACTTCTATTTACCGCCGGAAGGTTGCTCGTACCGCATGGCGGTGGTGACCATGAAAAAGCAGTACCCGGGTCATGCCAAGCGCGTGATGATGGGGGTGTGGTCCTTCCTGCGCCAGTTCATGTATACCAAGTTTGTGCTGGTGTGTGATGAAGACGTTAATGCCCGTGACTGGGGCTGTGTGGTCAGCGCGATGACGGCCAATTTCGCCCCGGCACGCGATACCCTGATCATCGACAGCACGCCAATTGACTCGCTCGACTTTGCGTCGCCGGTGGTGGGGTTAGGCTCGAAAATGGGACTGGATGCGACCCGTAAGTGGGACGCGGAAATCGCCTTGGGCGGCCATGCCTCGGCAACCGATATGCCAAAGGCTGACATGGCCGCTGACGCCCTGATCGCTGCAGTACGTGAAGCGTGTCCGGAAGTGGTGGATCTGTACCTGCCGGATGGCGCCGGCAAGCTGGCGGTTGCCACGGTCAAGAAAACCGAGGCCGGATTAGGGCCGGATGTGTTGACCCGTATGTGGGCGGCAGCCGGTGATACCTCCGCATTGGGCATGGTGATCGTGTGTGATGCGGAAGATGTGAACGGCCGAGACTGGAATGATGTGATTTGGGCCGTGACCACCCGTATGGATCCGGGCCGCGACAGCGTCATTGTACGTGATGCGCACGGCGGCTCACGCATGGGCTGGGATGCCACCAATAAATGGCCGAGTGAGACCAGCGGCGACGCCCACAGTCACCCATGCGATAAGCCTCGTGAATGGGGCACGCCAATCAGTAAAGATCCGGCGGTGGTGGCAAAAATCGATGCATTATGGCCCTCACTGGGTATCCGCTGCTAAGGCGTAGCCGTTAGCAGTATCGACCATGAATAAAGCGGCAGGCAACGCGCCTGCCAAGAGAAAAACCATGTATCAAGAACGGTATCAAGTGCGCCTGTTGCCTCGCGACGTGACGTTCACCACCGACGGTGAACAAACGGTGTTAGAGGCTGCGCTCAACGCAGGCATTGCTTTTCCGAACCGTTGTCAGGTTGGGGCCTGTGCCATGTGCCTGTGCCGCAAACTGTCCGGGACGATCCGTTATGACCTCGAACCGATGCTCACAGAGAAAGAGCAGGAAGAGGGCTGGATCTTCGCCTGTCAGGCGGTGGCGGAAAGTGACTTGGTGCTTGCATTAGCGTAGAGGAAAAGAATGTCGATTCAATGTGAAGTAAAGTCAGTGACCCCTTTGGCGTGTAATACCTACCGCATTTTGCTGACCCCCTCGCAGCCGGTGGCGTTTAAAGCCGGCCAATACCTGTTGGCCGTGATGGGCGAGAAAGACAAGCGTCCGTTTTCCATTGCCAGCAGCCCATGCCGTGAAGGCGAGTTGGAGCTGCATATCGGCGCCGCCGAGCATAACGCTTACGCCATGGAAGTGGTGGAAGCGATGAAAGCAGCACTGGAAAACGGCGGGACGGTGACCGTAGAAGCCCCACACGGGGACGCGTGGATCCGTGATGACAGCGACAAGCCGTTGTTGTTGATCGCGGGTGGTACCGGGTTCTCGTACGTGCGCAGTATCTTGGATAACTGCCTGAGTCGTGGCGTGTCACAGCCGATCTTTGTGTACTGGGGCGGCCGCGATCTGTGTCAGCTGTATGCGCACGATGAGCTGCAAGCGTTGGCGGCAGCGCACACCAACCTGACGTATGTGCCGGTAGTCGAAAGTGCGCCGGCAGACTGGCAGGGCAAAGTGGGTAATGTACTGGAAGCGGTGAGCGACGATTTCGTCAGCCTGTCGGCGTACGATATCTACTTGTGTGGCCGCTTTGAGATGGCCGGCGCGGCGCGTGAGCAGTTCTCGGCAGAAAAAGGCGCGGTACGTGAGCGCATGTTTGCGGATGCGTTCTCGTTTATTTAGTCGCGAGGACTAGGGGCGGGGAAAAGCGATGAAAGCGGAGCGATGACCCTAATGCCCTGCGAGGATCCTGCGGCAACCTGATGTTCCGGCGGATACTCAGCTTACAGAACCAAAACAAAAGGCGAGATCGGTGATCTCGCCTTTTTCGTTTTTGTTGTTTTGCTTGTGTGGGTTGTGCCGCTTAGTGATTGAGCTTGGAGCGGTTGAATTTGCGCAGCTCATCCTTGGCGTATTCGGCTTCCCGTTCATACACGGTTTTCGTCACACAACGGGTTTTCTTGAAGTTGCTGCCCGTGGCTTTGCGGCTGGTGCAGATGATCTCGTCGTCCTCCAAAGAGGCGGCTGCCGCTAAGGGCTGGGCAGGGGCTGTTGAAGCACTGTCTGTCGTCGGGGCGGATGAGCTGCTACAGCCTGCGAGCAGCAGACTAAAGGTGCCTGCCAGTAAGGTCGTCGATAGTGTGGTGTGGCGCATGGTTCCCTCCTTGTGATGCAAGGGATACCTTGGCCGCTGCCCAGCAAAAGCGCAATGCACAGCGGCCAAAATGTTAACACGGTGTGAACTAGCCCGAGTGTTGCGCCCGCATTGTGTGTTTTTTCACCCAGTGCTCGTTAAACCACAACGAGAATAAGATGATCACGCCGCCGAGGATCAGACGTGGATAATCCACATCCCGGTTCCAAATCACGATGTTCACAATCAGTCCGGCAGGCACCAAGGCATTGTTCATGATCGCCAAGGCGCCGGCGTTCACCAGTGTGGCCCCTTTGTTCCACAGGTAGTAGCCCAAGCCTGAGGCGACGGTGCCCAGGTAAATCAAAATGCCCCATTGGGTCGTCGTGGCCGGCAGTTTGCTGGTATCACCAAACAGCACAAACATCGGCAGGGCCACGGCAATTGCCCCCAGATAGAACAGGCCAAACACCGTGTGTTGCGGCAAATCCACTTTTTCCTGCTCCATAATGCGCTTATAGCCGACCTGGCCGATGGCAAAGCACAGGTTCGCGCCTTGTACGATGAAAAAGCCCAGAATGAAATCTTCGTTGATCCCTTCAAACTTGATCACCGCCGCGCCCAGAACCGCAATGGCGGCGGTGGCGAGGTACCACGCCGAGAACTGGCGGTGCAGCATGTCATAGATCAGGGTGACATAAATCGGGGTGAAGATGGTGAACAGCAGCACTTCCGGCACACTCAGGTACAGGAAAGATTGGTAATAGAAGCAGTACATGATCCCTAGCTGAAAGGCCCCGACCACCATCAGTTTGAGCGCCAGGCGCCAGTGCAGATGCTGACGACGCAAGAAGGGCAGAAAGACCAGTGCAGCCAGCACTACGCGGGTGAGCACCGAGAACCAGGCGTCCACCTGACCGGCCAGATACACCCCGATCAAGCTAAAGGAAAAGGCCCAAAGCAGGGTGACAGCAGAAAGATATCCCATAATGTGAACCGAAAAGTAAAAATAGATAGCCGCGAGTGTAACGGAATTTGCTGACGCGCCCTATGTGCAATCGTAGGGAGCGTGATAAACCTCGAGCGATCCAGCGGCGGTGAGGATGGCAGTGGCCACGACAACACAGATCGTTGCAGTGAAAAGGGCGATGAAAGTGATCAGGTCGAGGGATCGCGGCGTAGCTAGGAGAAAGCAAGAGAGCGGGATGAAACAGACCGCCAAGGCGGATGACACTTGGCGGCAGTGATCAAACCGGCAGGATGAGGCCGATGAGGGTGTTGTTGCTGCGGGTTTGCCTTACTTGAGCGGCACCATGAGCATGTCGACCGGTGAGCGGTTGATCAGCTGGCGGGCAGAGCTCAAGATTTTGCTCCAGAAGTCCTGATGATGGCCGCAGACCACCAATTCGATATCCAGATCATCAATGGCATGGCAGATCTCATCGCTCAAATCGCCACTGCCAACCAGCGTGTGAGAAACCGGGTAATCCGCTTTTTCCGCCAGTGTACGCAGTTGTTGTTGGGCCTCATCAGCCATACGGTGCTGTGCTTCAGACAGGTTGATGTCGATCAGGCCGGTGTACAGTTCGGCATAGTTAACGTCAATGTGGATCAGTGACAGTTTGGCATCCAGCGCTTTGGCGAGATCGGCTGCTTTATTCACAATCAGCTGACTCTCTTGAGAAAGGTCGATAGCGACCAAGATGTGTTTGTAAGCCATAGTATGCACTCCTTGACCGTGCGGTGTTTATTGCATGCTAGCACCGTGCGGGCAGAAAAAATATTACCGCGATCGCATCTTGATAGCGGGCAATGGCGTGCTGCAGTGAAGAAGTTCTTTGTGATTTCTTCCTGTTTTTCCATTTACCGTCAGAGAGTTGAAAAAGCGCCCCTGTCGGCAGTGAATCCTCGGCGTTGAGTTGCATTCTCACAGGGGCGGCGTAACAATGGAACCTGTTCAAGGGATACCCAAGGGGCTTTATGCGGGGTGAGGATGATTGAATTACGCACCTTGAGGCCGTTTGGGTATACACTAGAATAAATAGGAGTAGTACGATGTTAGCGCAAGCAATGGTTGAGAAACTCAACGAGCAAATCAACTTGGAATTCTTTTCTTCTAACTTGTACCTGCAAATGAGTGCGTGGTGTGAAGACAAAGGATTTGAAGGTGCCGCTGAATTTTTGCGTCTGCATGCTGCCGAAGAAATGCAGCACATGCAGCGTTTGTTCACTTACGTGAGTGAAACCGGTTCGCTGCCTATCCTGGGGGCGATTGAGGCGCCAAAGCACGAGTTTGCCTCACTGGGTGATGTGTTCCGTGAGACCTACGAGCATGAGCAGCTGATCACTGAGAAGATCAACAAACTGGCGCATGCGGCGTTCACCGCGCAAGACTACTCGACGTTTAACTTCTTGCAGTGGTATGTGGCAGAGCAGCACGAAGAAGAAAAACTGTTTAAAGGCATTCTTGATAAGATCGAGTTAGTGGGTGAAGATGGTAAGGCACTGTTCTTCATCGATAAAGATTTAGCAGCTATGGCTAAAGCTGAATCTACATCCGTTATGGATACGACGGCTGGCTGATCCGTCCTGAGGGCATGGTGACATGCCCTTTTCACCACGGTCATGCCAGTCACCTGTCACGTTGTTCGGGGGCTCATATGATTAGTGGTGATGCACTTCTTCTTGCACTGTTTGTGGTCGCTGTTGTGAACGTTTCACGCTATGTCAGCACGTTGCGCACGTTGTTGGCGGTGATGCGTGAATGTGATCCACTCTTATACCAACAAGTCGACGGTCGCGGCTTCTTCTCGTCGCAAGGCAATGTCAGCAAACAGATCCGCCTTTTCCACTATATCCGCAGTGAGCAATACCAGAATCACCACGATCCGGTCTTCATGCAAAAATGCGTGAAAGTCCGCAAGCTCTTCATCCTCGCCAGTTCGTACCTGATGCTTTTCATCGTTTCCATTTTTGTGGTGGCCTACCTCGGTATTTAGCCGGATTGATCCGCCCCGCGCTTGCTATCTGACGAGCCGCACACTACCTTTAGCAGCCTTGTGTGATTAACCATAGGGTTGCTATGACTCATTTTTACCATTGGTGGCATGCTTTGCAGCAGGGTGTGAGCCAGAACTGGATCACCAACATTGGCGTATTGCTGCTGTTTAGCGCCGTGTTGTGGGCGGCATGGTTGCTGCTGACTCGCCACCTGTTACAGGTGACCCAGAAAACCCGTTTGATGTGGGATGACGCCCTTGTTCAGGCTGTTCGGCGTCCAATCAGTTGGTTGATCTGGCTGTGGCCGGCGGCGTTCTCGCTGGGGGTCGTGATTGAAAATACCTCGACCCACTCAGCGGCTTTCTTGGCCGTATTGCGCCATCTCTTCTTGGTCTGGACGGTCATTTGGATCTTGCTGCGTCTGATCAGTAATGCTGAAGCCGCGATCAGCCGCACGGCCAAAGATGTCACTACCATTACCGCCGTATCCAAAGTGCTGCGCCTGATTGTGTTTGTGATCGGTGGTTTGGCGGTGATGCAAAACCTCGGGCTGAGCCTGTCTGGGGTGCTGACCTTTGGTGGTGTCGGGGGGCTGATTGTCGGTATGGCGGCGAAAGATTTGCTGGCCAACTTCTTTGGCGCGGTGATGATTTACTTTGACCGTCCGTTTCAGCTGGGGGATTGGATCCGCAGTCCTGACCGGAATATCGAAGGCACGGTGGAGCAAATCGGTTTTCGTGTCACCATGATCCGCACTTTTGATAAACGGCCGTTGTATGTGCCGAACTCCGTATTCAGTTCGATTGTGGTAGAGAACGCGTCGCGCATGACCAATCGCCGGATCAAGCAAACGGTCGGTTTACGCTATCAGGATGCAGAGAAAGTGGAAGGGGTGGTGAAAGACATCAAAGCCATGCTGACCCTGCATGATGATATCGATACCACGCAAACCATGATTGTCAGCTTTGATAACTACGGGCCTTCCTCCCTGAATATTCTTGTTTACACCTTCACTAAAACCGTGGGCTGGGTGGAATATAAAGAAGTGCAGCAGGATGTGATGTTGAAAATTGTGGAGATTGTCAAAGAGCATGGCGCAGACTTTGCCTTCCCGACGACGACACTGCAATTCGATACACCGGAGCCCGCTGTGGTCGACACCGTGAAGTCGGTGGTGGGCGAATAATCCATTGGTATTCAGCGAGCGGGGCGGTTAAAATTAGCGCGCTGGCAGGGTGCCAGACACACAGAAGAGGGATGCAGGCTGACGCCACCGCATCCCTTTTTTGTCGCTTCTTATTGGCGATGGGCCAGCAGGATGATTCCAACCGACAGCGGTGATGTAATGACAGAAAAATTTGATGTAGTGATTATTGGTGCAGGTGCTGCAGGCTTGATGTGTGCCGCCGAAGCGGGCAAGCGTGGCCGCAAGGTGCTGGTGGTGGATCATGCCAAAAAGCCCGGCCGTAAAATCCTGATCTCCGGTGGCGGCCGTTGTAACTTCACCAACTACGATGTGGCCGCAAACAACTACGTTTGCCGTAACCCGCATTTCGTCAAATCGGCGTTGTCGCAGTACACCCAGTGGGATTTCATCGCCATGGTGGCCAAGCACGGTATCGCGTTTGAAGAGCGTGAGCACGGCCAGTTATTCTGTGAAGAGTCGGCCAAAGACATCGTCAGCATGCTGCTGGCCGAGTGTGATTTACCGACGGTACAACAGCGCTATCAGGCCGATGTGCACAGTATCGAACAGACAGAAAGTGGCTTTCAGCTGCAGATCAACACCGATACCGTGACGTGTGAATCGCTGGTGGTGGCGACCGGTGGCCTGTCGATGCCAAAGCTGGGGGCGACCCCGTTTGGTTACCAGATCGCTGAGCAATTTGGCTTAAAACGTGTCCCAACCACGGCCGGTCTGGTGCCGTTTACCCTGCATACCGCCGATAAAGACGCGCTGTCGGATCTGTCGGGCATTGCGATCCCGGTGGTGATGGAAGCGGAAAACGGCACCACGTTTAAAGAAAACTTGCTGTTTACTCACCGTGGCCTGTCGGGGCCGGTGGTGCTGCAGATCTCCTCTTACTGGACGCCGGGTCAGGCGGTGACGATCGACTTGCTGCCGGATCTGGATTTGGCTGAAACGCTGAATGCAATGCGTGACAAGCACCCGAATCAGAGCGTGAAGAACTCGCTGTCTCGCCTGTTGCCAAAACGTCTGATTGAAGCGCTGATGGCCCGTGGGGATGTGGAGGATCGTCCGCTCAAGCAGCTGAACCCGAAAGATATCACGGCGATGGCGACCTACTTCCATCAATGGCGTATCGCGCCGAATGGCACCGAAGGCTACCGTACGGCCGAAGTGACATTGGGCGGGGTGGACACCGATGAGCTGTCATCGAAAACCTTGGAAGCGAAAAAGGTCAAAGGCCTGTATTTTGCGGGTGAGGTGATGGACGTGAGCGGCTGGCTGGGCGGTTACAACTTCCAGTGGGCATGGAGCTCGGGCTTTGTGGTCGGTCAGCACGCATAAGCGTCAGTCATACCGAGCACATTGAGATGCAAAAAAGCGGTGAAGATCACCGCTTTTTTTGTGCCTGTCGTCGCCGCTGCCGGCGTGTTTAGCGCTGTTTAACATTGCTGCTTGGTCAGCGCGATGGCTTCATGGGCCAGATGGCTGATGTAGCCCCAATCTCCGGTGCGGATGGTTTTGGCTGGCAGCATCCACGAACCGCCGATGGTGGCGACACACGGAAGCGCAGTGTATTGCGCCACATTGGCCGGGTTAATGCCCCCGGTCGGGCAAAAGCGCACGTGTGGCAGCGGGGCAGCAATCGCGGCTAAGGCTGCCGCCCCTCCATTGGCTTCGGCCGGGAAAAACTTCAGGTGCGTGTAGCCGTGTTCCAGTGCCAGCATGATTTCCGAGGGGGTGCAGACACCCGGGATGAGCGGTACCGGCCCGTGTTTGGCATGCGTTAATAAGGTGGGGGTCATGCCCGGGGAGATCACAAACTTGGCGCCTGCGGCAACAGCAGTATCGTATTGGGCGGTGTTAAGGACTGTACCCGCGCCGACCAAGGCATTCGGCATGGCCTCAGTAATGGCAGTAATGGCTTGCAGGGCGCAGTCGGTGCGCAGGGTAATTTCAAATACCCGAATACCACCTGCGAGCAGGGCTTCCGCCATCGGGATGGCATCATCAAGGTGCTCGACAACCATCACCGGAACGACCGGAGAGGCAGCAAACACGGCATCAGGTTCGAGAGACCAGTTCATCGCATTTTCCTCACTGTTCGCACGCCATGAACACAGCCTTGGCTGTCCCTTGCGCGGGGGCGTGTATACAGCGTACACCAATCCAATGAGTAACAGGCGGATATTAGGCTGGAAATGTTGCTTGCCGCACATTCTCGTCTGTCTGCGTTGAAGGTGGGAATATCGCTCTGACGAATAGTGGTGGAGGCGAGAGTACGGCCTTTATTAACGCCTGCGTTACAGGGTGTTTACGTTTGTCTGCAAGGAGTGAAATTCTGTCCATTTTATGCTGATTTTGCTAGCGGCAGGGCAAAAAAAGCCTATAATTCGCGCGCTTTTTTACTTTGTATTACCCCCTCTATTTCGGAGTTACCCAGATGAAAAAAATCGCCTACAAAGCCGTAGCGATGACAATCCTTGCCACTTCTCTGACTGGTTGTATCGGTCAGATGGGCACGTCTCAACTTGTGACCAAAGCAAACCTGAGCGTGGTGGATAACCGTTACGCGCGTGCAGGCCTGTATGTGCTACTTGGCCCAGTTTACGGTATTGCAGCCACCGCCGATTTGTTCATCTTCAACACCATCGAATTCTGGACGGGCCGTAACCCAATCACCGGTAAGTCACCAGCACTGGCTGACACCCCAATGAATGCGGTGATCAAAGTGAACGGTCAGTTGGACAGCCAGCTAACAACAGCACCACTGGCAAGCGTACGCAACAGCGACATCGAAGCGGCGACGTTCCGTCAGCTAGACGACAACACGCTAGAAATGAACGTGGCTTACACCAGCGGTGAAACTGCGGTATTGCGCGGCGAGAAAGCGGGCGACAACGTGAACTTCTACCTGGACGGTGAGTTCATCACTGCGGTAAGCGTAGACGAACTGAACCAGTACGCGCGTAACCAAGCGTAAGGGTATTTTCCCTTTGGGAATGAAAAACGGCCGCCTGTCCAGGCGGCCGTTTTTTTATGTCTGTTGATCGGGACATGCGGCCAAACAGGGGAGCCGAAGGCGCACGTCTAGCGGTGGGCATGACCACTTTGTTCCGCGTGAAACACGGTCATAAAGGTCTCAAAATAGTGCTGTAATTGCTGGGCATCGTGCTGTTCACCCAGCATCTCCAACAGGGCAATACCGGCTTCACAGGTACACAGGTTACCCGCTTGCTGGTTACGGCGCAGGGCGTATTGTGAGGTGCTGGTCGGTTGCAGGGCTAAACGCGGCAGGGCGGCCAGCCACGGGCTACGGCGGACCATTTTACGCGCTTCTTGCCAGGTAGCATCGAGCACAATAAACAGCGGGATCTTGTTATCCTGTGGCTGATAAGGCTCGGCCGGTGTGGTCTCATCGCCGGGAAACAGTAACCATGGCTGATAACGGGGATCGGCCAGTTGCGCCAAGAGTTCGGCCGGGGGATTCACCCGGTCCCAGATCGGACGCTGGCAATGCGGCAGGCTGCGCAGCATCAGCTGGCCGGTATTGGTGGCTTTGCCGACTTCACGCGGGTGTGTCAGCAGTACGAAGTGACTCTGACTGTTAAGTTGCGGCTCGGCATGGCAAATACAGTTATGGCGTAAGCCACAGCGCGGGCAGGCTACTGGCATTGAGGGGATGGTGGTTGTCATGGCTGTTGTTCTGCGGGTTGGCATCGTGAGACGCATAATGGCATGCGCTGTGGTAGGCTGCCAAGGTGGAATAGGGCGAAGACAGAGGAATCCATGGCTTATTGGTTGTTCAAAACAGAACCTGACACCTTTTCGATTGATACCCTTAAACAGCAGCAGGTGTCATGCTGGGAGGGCGTGCGTAACTATCAGGCTCGTAACATGCTGCGGGATCAGGTGAAAGTCGGTGATGAGGTATTGATTTACCATTCCTCGTGCAAAGAGGTAGGGGTTGTTGGCATCGCGACAGTGGTGAAAGAGGCCTATCCGGATCACTTTCAGTTCGATCCCGACAGCCCGTATTTTGACCTGAAATCCGACCCTGCCAACCCGCGTTGGATCATGGTCGACATTGCCTATCAGCGCCATCTGCGTCGCGTGTCATTGCAGCGGATGAAGGCTGAGCCGGCGTTGGCTGCGATGCCCTTGGTACAGCGAGGTAGTCGGTTAAGTGTGATGCCGGTGAGCGACGAAGAGTGGCAGGCGATACTCACAATGACCGGCCAGTTTGATTGAGTGGTGTATCAGGCGAAGTGTTGCGTTTAGCCAAACGCGCATAAAAAGAAGCGGCCGATGTCAGAAAGGGCAGACAACAGGGGCCGCTTCAAAGGGGGAAGGGGGAGCCATTGACACGGCTCGTGCGCAATACGGTTAGGCTTTTTCTGTCAGGCAGTGTGCCACCAAGTAGTGCGCGACCGCTTCATCGGCACAGCTGCCGATCACGTCATTATTCGGCAGGGCTTTTTTCACTTTCTCGTGAGCAGTTTCCATCACCAGGCCTTTGCCGGCCATGCTCAGCATTTCAGCATCATTCATGCCGTCGCCGAACGCGATACAGTCTGCTAGTGTGTAACCTTTAGCTTTTGCGACCGCTTCAAGTGCGTGGCCTTTGGACACGTTGGCATCCATCACTTCCAGACACCATGGGGTTGAGAACGCGATATTGGCGCGATCACCGCACAGGGCATTGAGCTTGTCTTCCCAGATCACCAACTTGTCGTGGTCACGATCATCGTTAGTAAAGAAAATCTTCGCCACGCCTTCAACCGGAGGGTTTTCCACATCAAACACTTTGTAGGTGAAGGTGTCGTGGAAATCACGTAGCGCTTCATCTTCCTTGTTCAGCAGCCAATCATCGTTGCGGTACATGTGAATACGCAGCGCCGGATCGTGTTTAGTCAGGGCGATGATGTCGCGGATCACGTCAGGCTGCACGTCTTGTTTGAAGATCACTTCATTTTGGCAGTTATGCACACGGGCACCGTTGGAGGTGATCATGTAAGCAGGAATGCCCAGTTGCTCACGCATGCCGGCCACATCGACGTGGTGACGGCCTGTTGCAAACACAAAGTCTTTTTCCTGCTGGTGTAACTGGTTCAGTACGTCTTTGGTGAAGGGGGCAATTTTATGATCAGGGGTCAGTAGGGTCCCATCCAGATCTGACGCAATAATTTTGTACATGCAACCTCTCGCGATAGAAACAGAGCCCCGTCACCGTGTCGGCACGGGGAAACTGTTTGCAGTGTAAACCAGAAACCGGAAGAAAAAAGAGGCTAATTTATCGCACGTGGATTTCCGCTTTCCGAAAATGTGCGAGGGCGGCTTGCAGGCTCGGATTGCGGAAACCATCACTTTCAAACAGGAGTTCATGGCGCGCGCCCTCAATGGTGATCAGCTGACAGTCACGCTCGGCCTGTTGCATGGCTTGACAGAAGCGATGCTGGGCCGCGTTATCCACAATGGTGTCCGCTCCGGCTTGCAGGATCAGCACAGGGGTGGTGATAGCCCCTGCCTGTGACACGCAGAGGTTGGCCGCTGCCAGTCCTTGCCAGACCCAGCGGGCACTCGGACCGCCAATGCGCAGTTCAGGGTGATCGTGGTAGAGATCGCGGAACCATTGGTAGCGTACGGCGCTGTGGCTGAGTGGGTTATCGGCAAACGGCTTCGGGTAATAAGGCATTTGACCGGGGGCATAACCGGGTTGACGTTGGAACTGTTCGACCACGCGGGCCAGCGGGGAAGCAATCGGACGCATCCAGTTTTTTATCGCGATGCCGTGCATCGGGGCGCTCAGCACGGCGCTGGTCAGGGTCTCGGGAAAGGCCGCCAAGAACAGACTGGCGATGGTGCCGCCCATGGAATGCGCCAGCAGGTGGCGATGGCGGTAGTTTTTCGGGGCCACGACCTCGGTGTAAAAGGTGGTGAGATCCGTTACGTAGTCAGAGAATTGCTCGACATGGCCCAGCTCCGTGTCGGCGGCTAACCGGCCAGAGACCCCTTGGCCACGGTGATCCAGTGCATAGATGTCATAGCCTTGCTGAAAGAGATCATAAAACAGCTCTTGGTATTTCCAGTAACTTTCAATGCGCCCGTTGACCACCACAATGGCTTTTTTGTGGTGGGCCGCTGTCAGCGCCATCCAGCCAATACGACACCCGTCTACACCGGAGAAATGGCCTTCCTCGCGCGCATGCCACAAGGTGGCGGCGGGGCCGGCAAGGGTATCAAGGAAGTGGGATTCCTGTGTGAAATCATAAATGTGTGTGGCTGGGGCGGTCATTGTGAGTCTCTAATACTGCATTACTCAGGCAAGTATATACCCAAGCGCGGTGAAGATGCGCGTTTGTCTGGCCGTGAGCGTGACCGCCTGCCCAGACTTTTCGGCGATAAGGCGACGGCAACGGTGGCTTCGGCGAAAATGGTTTGCAACAAGGTGTATATTCCAAAATCGAGATGGCATTTATCCATTTTGAGTTGCTGGTGACCATTTTTTTAGGCTTTTGGCCGGGAAATTGTGGTTAATGGGTTTTTATTTTGCATAGTGTGCACTTGGTAACATGACGCAATGGTATGATCCTGCCTCCATCTTTTGTGTACCATGAGGTCCACCCGCACCATGTATGCTTACGTTGCACGTCAACCTATCTTTAACCGTCAGCAAAAGACGGTAGGGTACGAGTTATTATTTCGTGATGGCGAAAGTAATGCCTTTCCAAATATTGATGCCAATAAAGCCACGTGCCGGTTGCTGGTGGAAAACTTTATTGCGGTGGGCAGTGATGATGCTGATCGGGGCAAGCGCCGTTTTATCAACTTCCCTCAACAGAGCTTGGTGCGCCTGTTACCGACCTTACTGCCGAAAAAGCAGGTGGTAATTGAAGTCTTAGAGACGTGTGAGCCCAATGATGAGCTGTTTTTGGCCATTCGTCATTTGTACCGCATGGGCTACATGATTGCGCTGGATGATTTTGAAATGGATCCACGCTGGGCCCGTTTTTTGCCCTATGTACATATTATTAAGCTGGACTTGATGAAATTAGGGCTGGCTGCCGCGTGTGAGTTTGTGGCCAATAACCGCCACCGCAAGCTGATGTTTCTGGCCGAGAAAGTGGAAACGCAGGACGAGTTCAATGTGGCATTGGAGGCGGGTTTTCATTTCTTTCAGGGCTATTTTTTCAGCCGTCCGCAAGTGCTGAAAAACCGCCAGATCACACCGGAACGGGTGGCAACCCTGCGTTTGCTGCAGGAAGTGTGTCGGCCGGAAGTGGATTTTGCCCGCGTCGAGCAGATCATCATTGCCGATGTGTCGCTGTCCTATTTGCTGCTGCGTTATGTCAACAATGCTGCCCAGCAGGTGAAAGTGCCGATCCGCGATTTTCGCCAAGCCTTGGTGTATCTGGGGGAAGCGCGTCTGCGGATGTTTGTCAGCGCGGTGGCCACGGCGCAGGCGGCGGTCAATAAACCGCATGAGTTGTTTGTGCTGTCCTTGGTACGCGGTCGCATGTGTGAAGTGCTGGCACAAAGTCGCTGTGTCAGTGTCGATGGCAGAACCGCGTTCATGACCGGGTTGTTGTCGCTGTTGGATGCCTTATTGGATTGCCCGCTGCCGGAATTGCTGGCGCAATTACCGCTGGAACAAGACATTCGTCGTGCCTTGCTGGAGCGGCAGGGAGCGTTGGGGCAAATCCTGAATTTGGTTGAAGCCTTTGAGCAGGCTGACTGGCGCACGGTGAATCAGTATGGCCGTGCGCTCGGGATCAGCGGCGAATTGGTCGGTAACAGTTACCAGCAGGCGATGCAGTGGGTGAACCAATATTTGGCGATCACCCAGCAATAAACCTGATGTTATGCTGAGTGTTCATCGGGTGGTGTGTTTAGTCCGGCGCAATGGCTGCCTGACTCAAGGCTTTCACCGCTTCCGCCAGTGCCGGTTTCAGGGTCTTGTTAGCCGGATAACACAGGCCTAAACGACGGAACATGCGTGGCCCATCCAGCGGTACCGTGATCAATCGGTTGGCCGCTTCCAGCACACCGGTTGGCAAAAAGGAAATGCCATATCCCGCCTGTACCAAATGCATCACCTGGGTTTTGTGCTCAGCTTTAGCCACTAAATTGACCGCCAAGCCGTCACAGGCCAGCAATCCGATGGTCTGCTGATGGGCTTCACAGGGCGGGCACTCAATAAAATCATGCTCATGCAATTGCTCGGGGCGCACGCTGTCACACTGTGCCAGCGGGTGATCCGGCAACATACACAGCACATAATCCTCTTCCCATAACGGCAAAAAGATCTCCCCGTCCTGCTTGAACATGTCCAGTGTCAGGCGGGCATCGGCAGGCGCATCGTGATCAACCAACTCCAATAATAAATGCGGAATTTGTGCGCGTAGCGTTGCCATCACTGTCGCCAGTGCCGATTGACTCAGATCCGGGAAATGGGCCAGTTTCAGTGTCAGGCATTGGGTGCGGGCCTGAAACAACCCCGGCAGCCGTTGCACATCTGCCAGCAAGCGTACCGCCAGCGGGTAGAGATAGTGCGCTTCATCGGTCAGGGTCACCCCTTTTTTATGGCGCTCAAACAGCGGAGTATTGAGCTCATTTTCTAACTGTTTGATGGCACTGGAAATCGCCGGTTGCGAGACAAAGCAGCGTTCGGCAGCCAGCGTGATATTTTTTTCTTCGTACACGGCGACAAAGCAGCGTAGCAGGCGGAGATCCATAGTGATGCGCTTATATAAAGAGGGAGACAGAGAGTGATGATAACAAAAAAGCCGCCGAGCAGAACGCCCGGCGGCTGAGGGTGAAGATTGGAAGGGATGGTTTAGCGGGTGTGTCGCTTAGCCCGCAATGTTGTAGTAGGTCGCCGCACCTGGGCCCACCGGCAGGCCAAAGATGAACACCCACACGTAGAACATCAGGCTCCAGCCCACCACGAAGACCATGGAGTACGGCAGCATGGTGGCGATCAGGGTACCCAGACCCAGGTTCTTCTGGTAACGGGTTGCGACAGCCAAGATCATGCCGAAGTAGCTCATCATCGGTGTGATGATGTTGGTCACCGAGTCACCGATACGGTAGGCCGCCTGAATGGTTTCCGGCGCATAGCCCACCAGCATCAGCATCGGCACAAAGATCGGCGCGGTCACGGCCCACTGTGCGGATGCGGAGCCAATCATCAGGTTGATAAAGCCACACATCAGGATGAAGGCGAAGAACAGCGCCGGACCGGTCAGGCCAATAGACTGCAGGAAGTCAGCCCCACCGACGGCAAACACCTGACCAAAGTTGGTCCACTTAAAGAAGGCCACAAACTGCGCCGCAAAGAACACCAACACAATGTACATGCCCATCGAGGACATCGACTTGGCCATGGCATCAATCACATCGCGATCATTTTTCATCGTGCCCACGACTTTCCCGTAGACAAAACCCGGAATGGCAAAGAACACAAAGATAAAGGCTACGATCCCTTTCAGGAACGGCGAGCCGGCGACCAGACCGGTGTCCGGGTGACGCAGGATGCCGTTTTCCGGCACGATAGTCAGCGCCAGCAGGGCCGAGACGATCAGAGCGGCAAAACCAGCGGCTTTCAGGCCTTTCTTTTCCAGATCGGTCAGGCTGCCTAATTTGTCCTGTCCCAGATCCACGCTCGCTTCCTCAGCGCTGTATTTCCCCAGTTTCGGCTCAACGATTTTCTCTGTGACCAGGGCGCCCATGAAGGTGATGGCAAACGTCGAGGCAAACATGAAGTACCAGTTGGCTTCCGGACCGACGGTGTAAGTCGGATCAATCATTTGCGCAGCGGTCTGGGTGATCCCCGACAGCAGCGGATCGACGGTGCCCAGCAGCAGGTTGGCACTGTAACCGCCAGAGACACCGGCAAACGCCGCCGCCAAACCGGCCAGCGGGTGACGGCCCAGTGAGTGGAACAGCATGGCCGCCAGTGGCACCAAGACCACGTAACCCAGCTCAGAAGCAGTGTTTGACACGATACCGGCAAACACGACCACCAAGGTCACCATGCGCTTGGAGGCGCCCATCACCAAGCCACGCATGGCGGATGACAACATGCCGGAATGTTCGGCAATGGCGACACCCAGCATCGCCACCAGTACGGTACCCAGCGGGGCAAAGCCGGTAAAGTTGGTGACCAGATGGGCCACAATCTTCTGCAGGCCTTCGGCATTGAGCAGACTGACCACGTGGATCATGCCGTCAGCCGCACGGCCAGGGGCACCTTCCGGACGCGGGTCGATGACCGACACGCCAAAATACCCGGCGATCCCGGATGTGATCAGAATGGCCAGACAGAACAGGGCAAACAGGGTGATTGGGTGAGGCAGTAAGTTACCGAGCCACTCGACGGTATCGAGAAATCGGGTAAAGCGGGTTTTCTTCGGTTGTTGTATTTGCTGTGAAGCAGATGGATGCATCACGACCTCCGTTATCGTTTTTATCCCATCAATGGGTACGTCTTTGCGATATGTTGAGCGAAAGGTTACGCTATTGTTAATACTAAAAACAAGAGAAAGTTGCACATAAGATTAACAAGTGTTCATTTTTTGTCTCAAAAAGGTTAATCAACCGGTTGTTTATAAAGTGCTTTATCCATAACTAAAACCGATAATAAACAGAAGAAATGCGTATTTTTCACTTATGGAAAAACGGATTATAGTGACGGCCTACATCACTCGGCCGTGGATGAAAACGGCCTCCTGACAGGCGGAGAAATACCGTCACCACAGGGGGCAAGGTGTTCTTTTTCTGAAGGTATTACTATGTCTACTCAATCTCTTGTTGTGATCACTGGCGCCAGCTCTGGCATTGGCGAAGCGACGGCGCGTACCTTGTCTGCGGCCGGTCATCCCCTGTTGTTGTTGGCGCGTCGTTTGGATCGTTTAGAAGCGCTGGGTCTGCCTAATACGCTATGTCGTCAGGTGGATGTGACCGATGGTGCGGCAGTGTCTGCGGCGATTGCCGAAGCGGAAGCGGTATACGGTCCGGTAGATTGCCTGGTAAACAATGCCGGTGTGATGCTGTTGGGTCTGGCAGACGAGCAAGATCCGGCGGAATGGAAAACCATGTTTGATGTGAACGTGATGGGGATGCTAAACGGTATTCATGCGGTATTGGCACCGATGAAAGCTCGCAAACACGGTACCGTGATCAACATCAGCTCGATTGCCGGTCGTAAAACCTTCCCGAACCACGCGGCGTACTGCGGGACCAAGTTTGCCGTTCATGCGATCACAGAAAACATCCGTGAGGAAGTAGCGGATGATAACGTGCGTTTCATTACCATCGCACCGGGCGCGGTAGAAACGGAGCTGCTGAGCCATACTACTAATGCCGCAATCAAAGACGGTTACGAAGAGTGGAAAGAAGGCATGGGTGGCGTGATCGCGCCGCAAGATATTGCCAATGCCATCAGCTATGCGTACCACCAACCGCAGCACCTGTGTATTCGTGAAATCGTGCTGGCGGCCACGCGTCAGCAGCCATAAGCGCAGTTGCAGCACGCAAAATGTGTCGCCGAGTCCTGAAGATTCAGTTACTTCACAGGGACTGGCTGCTATAGTCAAAACGGTATCTTCCGCCAGGGGGATGCCGTTTTGGCGTTTTTAAGCCGTTGTTTGTTAAGGCAAGACGGCATCAATACAAGGCAGGCGCAGCGTGACGCAGAAACAAGCCCCGACGGGATCCACGACAGAACCGGTAAGAGAGAAAGTCGAATTTTTTGATGTGCTGCGGTGCCTGGCCGCCTTGGCTGTGGTAGCCATTCATGTGCTGGGTCCGTACCGGGATCAGCTGGGCGTGATCCCTGATGCTGACTGGATCACCGCCATCACGGTGAACAGTGCCAGCCGTTGGGCGGTGCCGGTGTTTATCATGATCACCGGCGCGTTAATGCTCTCGGATCAGCGCCCGTTTGAACTCGGCTATTACCTGAAGCGACGGGTCGGCAAAGTGCTGGTGCCGTTTTTAGTCTGGTCGTGTTTTTATGCGCTGCTTTCAGGCCTTACGCTGCGTGGTTTCGACAGCCAAGTCGTGTGGGACAAGCTGCTGGCGTTGCCCGTGCACGAGACCTATTACCACCTCGGTTTTTTCTATTATTTCCTGCCGCTCTATATTGTGGTGCCGTTTTTCCGCTACGCGGTGCAGCACAGCGATCGCCTGACGGTGATTGCGATGACGCTGGTGTGGCTCACCCTGACGACCTTGTTTTTGTTTCACATTGATGGCCCGTGGAGCCACCAGCTGGTGCTCTATAGCGGGTACTTGTTGTGGGGTTATTGCCTGTTTCAGTATCAGTGGCCGCGTGCCGGTGTACTGTGGGGATTGGGGTTGGTGGCGTTAGTGATCACTGACTACAGTGTGCTGAGTGACAGCTTCGCGAGCGGGCAATACACCGTGGGGCGTTGGCTGTCTTACAAAACGTTGAATACGGCGCTGATTGCGGCGGCGGTGTTTGCGTTAGGCCGGTATGTGGCCACGCGCTGCTCGGCCCGATGGATGGCGGGCATGGTGTTCATGAGCCGCTATAGTTTGGGGATTTATCTGCTGCACCCGCTCTTTCTGTGGCCGGTGCGGGCGTTTGATGGCTATGTGTGGCCACCGGTGGTGATGATCCCGCTGTTAACGGTGCTGATCACGGCGGTGTCACTGGCAGCCAGCTGGCTGTTGGCAAAAAGCGCCAAAACAGCCTGGCTGGTGCCATAATCAACAACAGGGGTTAGTCACGCTGCAGGGCAAAGTGTAGAAATTTCACCCCTTGGTACGTCATGGTGCCACGGTCGCCGGGCTGCAGATGGTGGTAGTAGTGGATCCCGACCATGAATTCCCGTTTGGGGCCACCATTCATCGGTTGCACGTAAATCCAGTATTCTTCGTCGTCTTCCCCCGGACGTGCCCCTATGATCGGGGTACTTTGTTTGTCGAGAATTTGCACCTCGATGGTCCGCTCTGGTGCATCTTCACCCAGCATATGGCGGCGGTAGAAACGAATAAACAGATACACCGCAAGGGCGAGCATGGCCACAACGGCCACAATGATCCAGGTTGGCATGAGTCCTCCTAACTGCCTGCAAAACGCGGATGGCCGGTATTATTCCGGATGACAGCCTGCGAGAGTATCGGAGAGCAAGCAAAGCGTGATCCGGGCACGGAAATGAACCGGATATGCGCGGGTGACATGACAAAAACCATGACATCTCAGAAGGTTATTCCCTGATGGCGTGAGGGCGATACGGGGTGTTTTCTGACTTTTTTTTCTGTCTGACTCGCGGTAAGTTACACAGAGTGATTAACAAGGATCCATGAATTATGGCAAATATTGAATTAGTGGTGACACGCTCAAGGCGGATCGAGCGCTTGCTGCGTGAGCATTACCATGCAGAAGGGAAAGGCTTACATCAGCTGATCACCAGTTGTGAAGACCGCTTGCCCCATGATGTCATTGCTAAGCTGAGATTCATTGCGTCTGTGCGAAATAAAACCGTGCACGAGGACGGCTACCGACTGGATGACAAAAAGGGCTTTTTGGCCGCCTGCAAAGCATGTGAAAAAGAGCTGACCCCGCGCAGTGGTCGTTTTGTGTGGACCATTGTGGCCTTGCTGCTATTAGGGGTGACGGCGATGGCGTTGTGGTTCTATTCCGTGCACTGGCACCGGATTGATCTCACGCCGTAACCGGATTGATCCCTCGTCGTAAATAGCGCCGCGCATTGGTGGCTGATAAAAAACAGACATAAAAAAAGGTGCCTTCGTAGGCACCTTTTTTTATCGGAATTTTTGGATTAATAAATCACTGGCAGCGTCATGAGACCCATCACAACGGCGATCATCATTAGGCCTTTTTTCTGAGACGTAGTGAACATAGGGAACTCCTTAGTATGCTGCTGAAAGTTGATGAATATAGAATAGCATTAATTTTACTGCTTTCTCAAGCTGAAGTGTCATTTTGCTGTAATAAAACTAATTTATAGCACCGAAATGGCCGGAAAGTGTCGGAATAAACCCATGTTTTTATGTTGGGTGAAATGCGAGCAGGTTGGGTTATCTGTGAGTTGCGTTTTTATCTCTATGTTTTCAAAGGATTTAAATGTGTTTTTTGCTCGGTATTATGTGTGATTTATCACCAGGTGAGAAAAGTTGCGGATAAATCGTGTTTTTGTCAGCGTGGTGTCAGGAATGAACGAAATGCTCTGTTAGTCCTTGCTGGTGACAGGCCGCAGGGCGGGGTGTTGACTATATTGTCAGACAATGTTGTTCGTGAAGCGGTAGGAGAGCGTTGAAATGACGCGCTGATGATGAAAAGTTCACAGGCGGCAGGGTAAGTGGGTTTTGATGCTGTTGTTTTTCTTTATCTTGTTGAAATTGAATGTTTTGCGTGGGGTTTTAAAGACGGTTATTGTCGTGGTTTCTCGCTGTTTTCTGTCAGGGAGAGCGCCATGAATTCCCTAAATAGGGCAGGTAAGGTCAGGAAGCGTGAGTATACTCACTTTATGGGCACGACATGGCCACAAAGTGCAGCGTTTACGGTGGGCGCACGGCGTACCGCATGCAGCGTTTGGGCGCGGTTCAGGCTAGGATAAGAAAGAGAGCCAGCACAGGGAGGATCAGAATTGAGAGAGCATGAAGAAGCATGGTGCAAAGTCTACAGCGCCGCCAACGCATTAGAGGCGCACAGTCTGACAGGCTTGTTGCACACTCACCGTATCGAGGCGCAAACCCGAGGGGAGAGCTTGAGCGCTGCGGCGGGAGAATTGCCGGCCAACGTGGTGGAGGTGAGTGTCTGGGTGCGCGTCTCACAACACACGCAAGCTCGCGCGGTGTTGCAAGACTATGAGCAAGCGGCTGAGCGGGAATGGCAGTGTCCGCAGTGTGGGGAGGACAACGCTGGCAGCTTTGAGATCTGTTGGCAATGCGGGGCCGAGCATCCGTCGTTATAAGGCGAAATCACAAACATGTATTATAAATGCATTATATTGTTTTGGGTCAAACTGCGCGATGGCGTTGTGCGCTATGCTGGCGGTATCTTTTATTACGCAGACCGATTGCCCGTGATCGGCCAGAGAGAGACACCATGACCCAAGTACACGCCCACAATGTATTGAACATGCTATTGGCTGCAGAGACCCCTTACACCCGTGAAAGCCTGACCCAAGCGGTAGTGGCTGAGTACGGTGAAGACGTGCGTTTTCACACCTGCAGTCAGGAAGGCCTGACACTGGATGCCTTGCTGACCTTTTTGTTGTCCCGCCGCAAAGTGGTACAAGACGGTGACACCCTGCAGGCAAACCCGGATCGCATGTGTAACCATTAATGCCTGACAGCGGTTGGCGGATAGTCCGCGCCGAGAGAACGCAGAGACAAAAAAAAGCGAGGCACGGTGGCCTCGCTTTTTTACATCATGTGTTTGCGTCGAATATCGAGCAGGGCAAAAATGCCGAAGATCAGAATGGACCACTTTTCCCAGCGCGACATGGTGATCTTGTCACCAAAGGCGCCGATGAAGATCAGCATTTGCAGGCCGTGCATCATGAACAGGAAGCCCGTCATGATATACAGCGCCATCGCAGCCACCCCGGGGAAGGGGTAAAAAATATTAATCAATAAAACCAGCCACACGAAACCAATCGCACCTTTGGCCAGCATAATCAGTGCTTTCATGCTCCCTCTCTTTCAAATACGCGGTAACACACCTGTCCCGCCGTTTTTTCCTTGTGTAAGTGCCAGTGCGCAGGCGTCGGTAAATCGCCCAGCTCTTTTTCCGTCTCAATGTAGATCACCGCATGCTTGGTGAGCCAGTTATTTTGCTCCAGTAATGTGATCACTTCCGGTAATAAGCCTTTGCGGAACGGCGGATCAATAAACACCACGTCAAAAGGGGTGCCCGGCTGCTTGAGGTACGTTAAGCTATCGGTATGACGCACGGTGGCATTGTCTGCCCCGATGGTAAGGCGGTTTTTCTCAAGCTGTTCAGCCGCTTTCTTATCCAGTTCCAACATGGTGACCTGTGCCGCGCCGCGAGACAGGGCTTCAAAGCCCAGACTGCCGCTGCCGGTGAACAGATCCAAACAGTTGGCTTCAATGATATCTTGCGCCAGCCAGTTAAAGACGGTCTCTTTGACGCGATCCGTGGTAGGGCGCAATCCTTCGACGTCATGGACGGGCAGTTTACGGCCACGCCAGCGTCCGCTGATGATCCGGACAAATCCGTCACGGCGGGCAGGGGATGGCGTTTTTCCGGATTGTTGTTTGCGTCTCGTCATAGATTTCTTCGACCGTTGAGAAAATGATAGTATACCCAAACCCTTGTGCGATGTGCGATGAGAAGCATCAGCCCAAAGGGACGTTGGGGATATAAACCTGTATTTAAGCCGCAAATTGTACCAATCAAGCTCTAGGATTTGCCAATGGCAGAAAAAAAGAAACGTGGATTATTTTCGTGGTTGGGTTTTGGCTCAGATGAGTCAACCGAGCAAACGAAGCAACATGACGACGTCAGCGCGTCAGTAGACAGTGATGCAGACGCGAAAGCCCAAGCACAGGCCGACGCAGACGCCGCAGCCAAAGCGGCAGCGGATGCAGAGGCACAAGCCCAAGCAGAGGCTGAGGCAAAAGCCTTAGCAGAAGCACAAGCCGCTGCAGAAGCGCAGGCGTTGGCAGAAGCGGAAGCCAAAGCACAGGCAGAAGCGGAAGCTGAAGCGCAAGCGGCGGCCGAGGCCCAAGCTGAAGCGGATGCAAAGGCCCAAGCCGAGGCGGAGGCACAAGCACAAGAAGACGCTGCCCGCGCTGAAGCGGCAGCTGCTGCCGCGATCGTAGAGCAAGAAAAACCCAAGCGTGAAGGGTTCTTTGCCCGCTTAATGCGTGGCCTGAAGAAGACCAAAACCAACTTTGGTGCCGGTTTCTTTGGCCTGTTCCGTGGCAAGAAAATCGATGACGAGCTATTTGAAGAGCTGGAAGAGCAGCTGCTGGTGGCCGATGTCGGTATGGACACCACACTGAAAATCATTGAAAACCTGACCGAAAAAGCCAGCCGTAAAGATCTGCAAGACGGTGAAGCCTTGTATGGCCTGCTGAAAGACGAGCTGAGCGACATGCTGGCGAAAGTTGAGCAGCCGTTGGTGGTCGACACCAGCAAGAAGCCGTACGTGATCCTGATGGTGGGCGTCAATGGCGTGGGTAAAACCACCACCATTGGTAAGCTGGCCAAACAGTTCCAGAACGAAGGCAAGTCAGTGATGCTGGCGGCAGGGGATACCTTCCGTGCGGCAGCGGTAGAGCAATTGCAGGTGTGGGGCGAGCGTAACAATGTTCCTGTGGTGGCACAGCACACCGGCGCAGACAGTGCGTCTGTGATCTACGATGCGATTGAATCGGCCAAAGCGAAAAATGTGGATGTTGTGATTGCCGATACCGCCGGTCGCCTGCAAAACAAAGGCAACCTGATGGAAGAGCTTCGCAAAATTGTCCGCGTGATGAAAAAAGTCGACCCAGAAGCGCCGCATGAAATTATGCTGACTGTGGATGCGGGCACCGGCCAGAACGCCATCAGCCAGGCAAAACTGTTCAGTGACGTGGCACCGGTAACCGGTATCACCCTGACCAAGCTGGACGGCACGGCGAAAGGTGGTGTGATCTTTGCGATTGCGGATCAGTTCAATATTCCAATCCGCTACATCGGTATCGGTGAAGGCATTGAAGATCTGCGTCCGTTCGCAGCTGACGAGTTTATTGAAGCACTGTTTAGTGACGAGGAATAAGGTGTGATTCGGTTTCAGCAGGTAAGTAAAGCTTATCGCGGTGGGCGTCAGGCCCTGCAAAAGGTGGATTTCCATTTGCAGCCCGCCGATATGGCATTTTTGACGGGCCATTCCGGGGCAGGTAAGAGTACCCTGCTGAAACTGATTTGTGCACTGGAGCGTCCGAGTGATGGTCAGATCTGGTTTAACGGCCATGACATCACCCGCATCGACAGCAAGCAAATTCCGTTTTTGCGCCGTAACATCGGCATGATTTTCCAAGATCATAAATTGCTGATGGGGCACACCATCTTTGACAACGTGGCGATGCCGCTGCGGGTCGAGCTGGCCAACGAAAAAGACGTCAAACGTCGCGTGTCTGCGGCGCTGGATAAAGTCGGCCTGCTGGATAAAGCGCGCTGTTTGCCGATCCAACTGTCGGGCGGTGAGCAGCAGCGTGTCGGTATTGCCCGCGCGATTGTGAATAAACCCATGTTGCTGTTGGCCGATGAGCCGACCGGTAACCTGGACAGTGAACTGTCACACCAGATCATGGCTTTGTTCGGCGAATTTAACCGGGTCGGCGTGACTGTATTGATGGCCACGCACGACACCTCGCTGCTCAGTACCTATGACTACCGTCGATTGGATTTGTATCAAGGCCAACTGAGGGAGATCGCCCGTGGCGCGTAATAAAACCGGCTTTTTTGCCCTGCATTGGCAACAATGTAAGCAAGCACTTACCGATCTGAAACGTCGTCCGCTCGGCAATGTGCTGACCTTGGCCGTTCTGGCGTTTGCCCTGACTTTGCCGGCGACCTTTTACCTGTTTGCCAAAAACATGGCCTTAGTGGCGCAGACCTGGCATACCCCGACCCAGCTGACCATCTATTTAGAAGACGGGATCAGCAGCGTGGAAGCGGAGCAGGTGCGCGATAAACTGGCCGGCTGGCCGGAGATCAGCAAGGTGCGTTACATCTCGCCGGATCAGGGGCTGGAAGAGTTCCGTGAACAGGCGGGCTTTGAGCATGCGATCAGCCTGCTGGATGATAACCCGCTGCCGGCGGTGGTGATTGCTGAGCCGGGCACCCAGTGGCAAGCGGCAGAGGCGGCCAGCCAACTGGCGGCACAATTGCGGACTCAGCCGGAAGTGGCTGAAGTGCGTCTGGACAGCGACTGGCTGCAACGCTTAGCGGCAATTAAGCAGCTGGTGATCACCTTAGCGGGTATTGTGTCAGGCTTGATGCTGTTTGCGGTCTTTTTGATTGTGGGTAACACCTTGCGTTTGCAGGTGCTCAATCAGCGCGATGAAATTCAGGTGATGAAGCTGGTGGGCGCGACCGACAGCTTTATCCTGCGTCCCTACCTCTACACCGGCGTGTGGTATGGATTGATTGGCGGCGCCATTGCCTGGTTGCTGACCGTGGTGATCACCGTATTGCTGGAACACGCCGTGGCCCACTTGGCCAATCTGTACGACAGTCATTTCCGCTTGGTCGGCCTATACTGGGATGAAACCCTCATCCTGTTGATGGTTGCTGCCTTCCTGGGTTTGCTGGCTGCCCGTTTATCGGCAGGCCGTCATCTGAAAGAAATTGAACCTATCTGACGTTTTTTCTTATGCAATTGGGGTAAATTACGCGCCCCACTTGCAATAGAGACCAGTTTTTGGGCATTATTGCGGGTTCAAGCAATTTCCGATTGGTACAAAAAACACACGAGGTTTATTGAATGGCACAAGAGATGACATCAATGGCTTTAGTTTCTGCTGACAGCCTGGACAGTTACGTTCAGAGCGTCAACCATTACCCGATGTTATCGGCGGAGCAGGAACGCGAGCTGGCTGAGCGTCTTCATTTTGATGGCGACATTAATGCGGCAAAGGCATTGGTCATGTCACATCTGCGCTTTGTCGTTCACATTGCCCGTGGGTACTCTGGCTACGGCCTACCAATGGCGGATTTGGTGCAAGAAGGCAACATCGGCCTGATGAAGGCAGTGAAGCGTTTTAACCCGGAAGTGGGTGTGCGCTTGGTGTCGTTTGCGGTGCACTGGATCAAAGCCGAAATCCATGAGTACGTGCTGCGTAACTGGCGTATTGTGAAAGTCGCCACGACCAAAGCCCAGCGTAAATTGTTCTTCAACCTGCGTAAGTCGAAAAAGCGTCTGGGTTGGTTCAATAACGAAGAAGTGGCGATGGTGGCTGAGCAGCTTGGGGTTGATGCCAGCGAAGTGCGGGAGATGGAGTCGCGTCTGGCGGCGCAGGATCCGGCCTTTGAACTGCAAGCGGAAGACGATGATCGCGAATCCAGCTACAGCGCCCCGGTGTATTATCTGGAAGATAAATCCTCCGACTTGGCCCTGACCTACGAAGAGAACAACTGGGAAACCCACGCTAACAACCGCCTGTCTTCGGCATTGGCGAGCCTGGATGAGCGCAGTCAGCACATTGTGCGTTCCCGTTGGTTGGACGACAACAAAGCGACCTTGCAAGAGTTGGCGGATCACTACGATGTGTCGGCAGAAAGGATCCGACAGCTAGAGAAAAACGCGATGAAAAAGCTCAAAGAAGCGGTCGGGGATTTCAGTTAAGGATCCGGAAAAACTATCCACATCTTGCCGATTGCAAAAACCAGCCTCAGGCTGGTTTTTTTGTGTCTGAAATCTGGGAGATAGCTCACATCCCGCCGTGGATAAGTCCTTTTGAAACACTTTTATCCACAACTTTTGATCGGATCCGATCTACATATAGTGGATCCTTTTTCTCAAAAACACATTATCAACGCAATTCACAGCTTTTTCCACAGGTGGTGGCTTTTTGCGCATGAGGTGCGAACGGGAAAAGGGGCACCGATCGCCAGCCCTTGTCTGATCTGGCCTGCGGGCTTATGCGTAGGGAAAAATAACCCGTACTTTTTGCATGGGGTTGTGAGTAACTTGCTGGGGTACAATGGCAAGCCTGTCCGGTTGACGCCATGGCGATCTGGAAACGGACGATCATCACATTTTTCTGGTCGGCAGGGATCCTGCCGGCTGATCACCGCATAAGAGAGTGGCTAATTTATGGATCAGTTTGAACACATTTCCGCCGAGCAGGCTCAGCAGTTGTTATCCCAGCCAGACAGTGAGGCGGTCTTGGTGGATATTCGTGATCCCCAGTCGTTCGCGTTGGCCCACCCGCAAGGGGCGTTCCACCTGACCAATGACACCATGGTGGAGCTGATGAATACCGTCGACTTTGAGCAGCCGGTGATCGTGATGTGTTATCACGGCATCAGCAGCCAAGGGGCCGCCCAGTATTTGATCCATCAGGGCTTTGACTGTGTCTACAGCCTCGATGGCGGGTTTGAGGCGTGGAAACGTGCCGAACTGCCATGCATTCAGGCTGCGTAAGTTACCCGACCCCGCTTTCTGAGCGCTAAGCGCCTCGACAAATGCCGTGGGCAAAGGCATGCTGATCACAGTGCACGCTCCCGAGAGTGAAGCGGAGCGTGGCTGGTGACCTTGGAGAGTGAATATGTACCGCTTAGCAGGATTATCCAACCCGCGTCAGGCGCAGGCGTTTATTGATTACATGGCTTCCCGCAACATCGCGTTGTCCTTGGCGCCCGAGCCGGAAGGGATGTTTGCCATCTGGCTGCATGACGCGCAGGATTTGGTGGAAGCCGAGGCCGAGCTGAACCTGTTTCTGGCCAACCCGTTTGATGAAAAATACCAGGCCGCCTCCTGGCAGGTGGCCGAATCGCGCACAGCACGGTTTGCCTATCGCAATCCCAGTTTGATCAACATGGTCAA
Organism: Photobacterium aphoticum; assembly: GCF_001029435.1. GTDB lineage: Bacteria > Pseudomonadota > Gammaproteobacteria > Enterobacterales > Vibrionaceae > Photobacterium > Photobacterium aphoticum. The sequence continues at coordinate 69,539 of NZ_LDOV01000011.1, forward strand.
ACAGCAGGCCGGTCCCTTTACCTTGACGATACTGGTGGCCGCACTGGGGATCGCGGTGTTGTGGTTCCTCGGTTTTCAGCAGTTCTTGTTTGACTGGCTGCATTTCCCGTTCATGGACGGCGATCAGTGGCAGGTGTGGCGTTTCTTCTCCCATACGCTGTTGCATTTCTCTGTGATCCACGTGGTGTTTAACTGTTTATGGTGGTGGATACTGGGCGGTCAGCTGGAGCAGCACGGCAGTAGCAGTAAGCTGGTGCAGGTGTTTTTATTGTCTGCATTGATCTCCGGTTTTGCCCAGTTCTGGTTTGTCGGGCCGAACTTTGGCGGCTTGTCGGGCGTGGTCTATGCCCTGATGGGCTACCTGTGGTGGATGGGCTGGCTGGCGCCGGAGCGTAATCTGTCGCTGCCGAATTCCTACGCGGCCTTTATGCTGGTGTGGCTGGTGCTGGGCTTTGCCGATGTACTGGGCATGTCAGTGGCCAACATGGCGCACTTGTTTGGCCTGTTGACCGGCTGCGGTCTGGCCTTGTTTGATGCCAAACTGGGGCGGGCAAAAGCCTAACACGGCTTGTGATTGCGCCGCATGAAAGGCGGTGAAACATAAGAAAGGTGAACATCTTGGCGGGTGTTCACCTTTTTTGTTGATAGCGTCACCCACGTCATATTTCTGGTAAAAAATAGCGTGTTTTGACGCTTAGCTGGAAATAAACACTATCTAATCGATTACATTCACATTTTGTTACGTGTTTTGGCGCAATAATGTGCGCACTTTGTGCGAAATGGTTTTTTTCGCTCGTAATGTGCTCGATTGTACCCATACCTCGGTAACGATAACGTAAAAAAGGAATGTGATATGTTCGGTTTGTTTAAACCCGCGCCCCATCGCGAACGCTTGCCTGAGGGGCAGGTGGACAGTGTTTATCAACGTCTGCGCTGGCAACTGTTTGCCGGTATCTTTATTGGTTACGCCGGTTACTACCTTGTTCGTAAAAACTTTAGCCTGGCCATGCCTTACCTGATCGAAGAATACGGTTACAGCCGAGGGGATCTCGGGGTAGCGTTGGCAGCGGTGTCTATCGCTTACGGTCTGTCGAAATTTTTGATGGGTAACGTCTCTGACCGTTCTAACCCGCGTTACTTCCTGGCGGCCGGTTTGAGTATGTCGGCCATTGTGATGCTCTGCTTTGGCTTTATGCCATGGGCGACGGGCAGTATTGCCGCCATGTTTATTCTGCTTTTCTTGAACGGTTGGTTCCAGGGGATGGGCTGGCCGGCATGTGGCCGTACCATGGTGCACTGGTGGTCGCGCAAAGAGCGTGGCGGTTTGGTGTCGGTCTGGAACGTTGCGCACAACGTCGGCGGTGGTTTGATTGGTCCGCTGTTCCTGTTGGGGTTATGGGCCTTTAATGATGACTGGCGCACCGCGTTTTATGTGCCGGCCTTCTTTGCGCTGCTGGTGGCCGCGTTCACCTTGTTAGTGATGCGTGACACCCCGCAGTCGTGTGGCTTGCCATCGATCGAAGAGCACAAGAACGATTACCCGGACAGCTATGACAACTCGCAAGAGCAGGAGATGACGGCGAAGGAAATCTTCTTCAAGTATGTCTTCAACAACAAACTGTTGTGGTTCATTGCCGTGGCGAACGCCTTTGTTTACCTGATCCGCTACGGCGTACTGGACTGGGCGCCGGTGTACCTGAGCGAAGTGAAGCACTTTACTGTGGATAAATCCTCTTGGGCGTACTTCTTGTATGAGTGGGCGGGGATCCCGGGCACCCTGTTGTGTGGCTGGATGTCGGATAAATTCTTTAAAGGCCGCCGTGCGCCAGCGGGTATCTTGTTCATGGCACTCGTGACCGTCGCCGTGTTGGTGTACTGGTTCAACCCGGCCGGTAACCCAACGGTGGATATGGCGGCGTTAGTGGCGATCGGTTTCTTGATTTATGGTCCAGTGATGTTGATTGGTCTGTACGCGCTGGAATTGGCACCGAAAAAAGCGGCGGGTACCGCAGCGGGCCTGACCGGTCTGTTTGGTTACTTAGGTGGTGCGGTGGCCGCGAACGCTATTTTGGGTTACACCGTGGACCACTTTGGTTGGGATGGCGGCTTTATGGTGCTGACGGCATCATGTGGTCTGTCGATTTTCTTCCTGATGCTGGCGCTGATCGGTGAGAACAAACTGCACCGTGAACGTATCGCGCAAAAGGCAGCAGAAAGCGTCTGATTGCGATCGCCATCATTGGCATCTTGGTCTGACTCTCGGTAAGATGACAAGGCTTCGCATTTACGCGAAGCCTTGTTGTTTTCAAGCCCTTGCCCGAGGAGAATCGGCGCCCGTCATGCGCCATGGCGCAAGGGGAGTCGGTGTTTTTACCGCGCGTATATACATGTCAGGCAAGGTGGATAAAGGAGCTGCGACCGCCGTGAAGCAAAGCAAACGACATCAGGAAATCATAGATCTTGTTCAAGGCCAGGGGTACGTCAGTACCGATGATCTGGTGGCACGGTTTAATGTCAGTCCTCAAACCATTCGACGCGACCTTAATGAGTTAGCGGCCGATAATAAGATCCGCCGTCACCATGGTGGCGCGACGATCCCTTCCAGTTCGGTGAACACCTCCTACAGCACCCGTAAAGTGATGCAGCTGGCTGAGAAAGATGCCATTGCACAGGCGATGGTGCAGCACATTCCCGATGGCGCGACGCTGTTCATTGATATCGGCACCACGCCGGAAGCGGTGGCGCGGGCGCTGCTGGATCACCACGATTTACGTATCGTGACCAATAACCTCAATGTGGCCAGTATTCTGACCGGGAAAGATGATTTCCGGGTGATTTTAGCCGGTGGCGAAGTGCGTAACCGCGACGGTGGCATTGTGGGTGAAGCGACGTTGGACTTCATTTCCCAGTTCCGCTTGGATTTCGGTATTTTGGGGATCAGTGGCATCGATCTCGATGGCTCACTGCTCGACTTTGACTACCACGAAGTGCGGGTGAAGCAGGCTATCATTGAAAACAGCCGTTGTGTCATGCTGGGGGTCGATCACACCAAGTTTGGCCGCTGTGCCATGGTGAACCTGGGCAACATCAGCCAGATCGATATGTTGTTTACCGATCAGGTGCCGCCGGCAGAATTGAGTCAGTGTCTGGCAGAGCATGAGATCGCGGTGGAAATCATTCCACGCGGTCATGAACATGGCCATGAACACGGTCACGAACACGAGTAAGTCTCGCACTGACCATACCGATTATCGAAGAGGCGTCCTATTGGGGCGCCTCTTTTTTTATCGGCGTTTTTCGCTTTTACCTTCCTTTTTTATTCTTGATCGCGGCTTGAGAGCGGCCTGAGCGACGACGACCGGCTTTGGCAGCATGTTTTATAAATGTCGGCGTGATCAAAATATCTGCAATGCGGCGTGAGTTTGTGATGATCTTGCGCAATTTATTCGCTACTATTTTCGTTATCGAGCGTGAAATGCTCGAAAGAAAATAATCAATCCAATATGACGTGGCAGAGTGAAAGGGGATGCGCAGCATGACAGTAACCAACGATGTGTTAGATGTGATTGTGGTTGGCGGGGGGATCAACGGCGCCGGTATTGCTGCCGATGCGGCCGGGCGCGGCTTACGGGTCGGCCTGTATGAAGCGCAGGATTTTGCCTCTGCAACCTCGTCAGCCAGCTCAAAACTGCTGCATGGCGGCCTGCGTTATCTTGAGCATTATGAATTTCGTCTGGTCGGCGAAGCGCTGGCTGAACGCGAAGTGTTACTGAAAAAAATGCCCCACATTGCCCGCCCGATGCGTTTTCGTCTGCCACATCGCCCGCATCTGCGTCCGGCCTGGATGATCCGTGCCGGCCTCTTTTTGTATGACCACTTAGGGAAACGCACCACCTTGCCGGCCAGTGAAGGGATCCGTTTTGGCGCACAGTCCGTGTTGCACCCGACCATGACACAAGGCTTTGAATATTCCGATTGCTGGGTCGATGATGCCCGCTTGGTGATCCTCAATGTGATGGAAGTGGCCGAGCGGGGCGGGGAAGTGCGTAACCGCTGCCGGGTCGAGAATGCGGTGCGTGATAACGATCTGTGGCGGGTCACGGTGTGCGATCAACTGACCGGTGAGCGTTTTGAACGTTGCGCCCATGCGTTGGTGAACGCCGCCGGGCCGTGGGTGTCCGCGTTCTACGATCAGGGGTTGTCGTTGCCGTCACCGTACGGTATCCGTCTGATCAAAGGCTCTCACATTGTGGTACCGAAAGTGCACGATGAGCCACAAGCCTACATTTTGCAAAACGACGATCAGCGTATCGTGTTTGTTATCCCGTATCTGGATACGTTTTCCATGATTGGCACCACCGATGTGGAGTACCACGGCGATCCGCGCAGTGTGGCCATTGATCAGGATGAAATCCGCTATCTATTAGATGTCTATAATGCCCACTTTACCCATACGCTGACCGAAGACGATGTGGTGTGGACCTGCAGTGGTGTGCGCCCGCTGTGTGATGATGAGTCGGACTCACCGCAGGCGATCACGCGCGACTACACCCTGACGCTGCAACAAGACGGCGAGCAAGCGCCTTTACTCTCTATCTTCGGGGGCAAGCTGACCACGTACCGTAAACTGGCGGAATCGGCGATGGCCAAACTGGCACCCTTTTTCCCGGCCATGGGGCAGCCGTGGACGGCAACCTCGGTGTTGCCGGGCGGCGATATAGAAGGCGACATCGGCGCTTATCAGGCGTTGTTGGCCGCGCAATATCCGTGGCTAGATACCGCAATTTTGCAGCGTTGGGCGATCAGCTACGGCACGCGGGCAGAGCGGTTGTTGCAGGGGATGCGCAGCGAGGCTGACATGGGACAGCACTTTGGCGGTGGCCTGTATGCGTGTGAGCTGGATTATTTGATGGCGGAAGAATTTGTGCAAACGGCTGACGATGCTCTGTGGCGCCGCAGTAAGTTAGGGCTGTACCTGAGCGATGCCGAGCAGCAGGCGGTGGCGGACTATATCGACCAGCGTCAGGCGCGCAATGCCGCTTGATGCTGGGGGGGGCATGTGAGTGATGTGCGACAGTACGTCCAGCTACATTCTCCTCGAAGCTCGAAGCTCGAAGCTCGAAGCTCGAAGCTCAAAACTCGAAACCGAGAACCTAGAACCGAAAAAGCGCCGTAAGGCGCTTTTTTGTTATCAGGCACAGGGCGACACCCGCTTACTGATACAGGTATTTAGTAAACAACAGTTCGGTCAGCAGTTTCTTGTTGGTCTCGGTGATCAACAGCTCATTGACCTTGGCCAGACAGGCTTGGCGGATCTCTTCGCGACCGGCGAGGGATTTCACGCGCGCTTCGGGCTGCTCACCAATAATGCTGATAATGGCATCGCGGATCAACGGGGCATGGTGCTCCACTTCTGGGATGAGTGACGGATCGGCCACCATCAGATCAACTTGTAAACGCAGGTAGCCAATTTTTTTGCCTTGGGTTACATAATTGGTCGTAATGTCTGGGGCCAGCGTGTAATAGGTGTATTGTGGCGTGGTCGCCAGCACATCTTCAGCACTGGCAGTCAGTGGCATGAGGGCGCTGGCGAGCAGGAAGCAGAGACCGGATAGGCGTGATTTCATCTTCTTACTCATGGGGTTACGGGGTTTTAGCGCTGCGAATAACTATCTTTCGACGGTAACGATATTCCTACCGGTGACAGCTTGCTACAATAGTGTTTCTTCATGGTAATAAATTAAGCGGGATCTACCAAGCCCCTTCGTGGCAGTACGGTGGATTTTTTGTTGGAAAGATGTCGGAAATCAAGCAGTTGTACAATTCCATGCTGAGCAGTGCCCTGTGGATAGCGGCCGAAGAGGCAGCCGTCGCGGGGACGGATTTTGGGCATTGGTTGCTAGAGCAAAACTCGCTGTCTCGCCGTTTTGAGCAGCATTGTACCCGGTTCACGGTGTCATTGGATGAACAGGTGACCGTGGAGCCGGCCTATTTACAGGCTGATGAGCGTCAGTTGCTCGGCGCGTCAGCGTGCTTGCTGCGCAAGGTGACGCTGAAAGGGGATGGGGTGCCTTGGGTGTTTGCTCGTACCTTGATCCCGGAAACCACCCTGACGGGCCAAGAGCAGGATTTGGCACAACTGGGCGATATGCCGTTGGGCTTTCGGGTCTTTACCGACCGCAGTGCGCGGCGGGATGCCTTGATGATTGCCAATGTGGGCAGCAAGGAAGCGCCGATCTGGGCGCGCCGCTCACGCCTTTGGCTCAATGATAAACCGCTGTTGGTAGCGGAACTTTTTTTGCAGGATGCACCGATTTATAAGGAGACCTCACGTTGGAAATGACCAAGGCAAAAGCGTTTTGGCAGTTAGCGCGCTTTGATCGCCCCATTGGCAGTTTGTTGTTGCTGTGGCCAACGTTATGGGCCCTGTTTTTAGCGGCTGACGGGTTGCCGAACCCGCATGTGGCCGCCGTGTTTGTGCTGGGCGTCGTGTTCATGCGTGCCGCCGGTTGTGTGATCAACGACTATGCCGATCGCCACTTTGACGGGCATGTGAAGCGCACCGCTGAGCGTCCGATGCCGTCGGGCAAGGTGTCAGAGCGTGAAGCGCTGGCCTTATTTGGTTTGCTGGTGCTGATCTCCTTTTTGCTGGTGCTGACCATGAATACCCTGACCATCATGTTGTCAGTGGTGGGCGTTGTGTTAGCGGCGGCATACCCGTTTATGAAGCGCTATACCCATTTGCCGCAGTTGGTACTGGGCATGGCGTTTGGCTGGTCGATCCCGATGGCCTATGCCGCGCAGGCAGGCAATTTGCCGACAGCGGCGTGGCTGCTGTTTGTCGCCAACATCCTGTGGACCATTGCTTACGATACGCAATATGCGATGGTGGATCGGGATGATGACGTGAAGATTGGCATCAAATCGACCGCCATTTTGTTTGGCCGTTATGACAAGATGATTGTCGGCCTGCTGCAGTTGGGCACCCTGGTGCTGCTGATTGTGGTGGGGGCAATACACGGCTTGTCAGCGGTGTATTACTGGTGTTTGTTGCTGGCGGCGAGCCTGTTTGTGTATCAGCAACATCTGATCCGTGGTCGTGAACGGGCACCGTGTTTCAAAGCGTTTTTGAACAACAACTATGTCGGTATGCTGGTGTGTCTGGGCTTGGCGCTCAGCGTGTGCTGGCCGGCGATCGTTAACGCGCTGGCGTAAGACGAGAAACAAAAACGTGGGATACAAAAAAAGCGCCGTCGTGGCGCTTTTTTGTGGGCGTTGCAGCGCGATCAGGCGTCTGCGTCCGTGGTCTCGACACGCTCTTCGCGGTTCATTACCGCTTGGATGGTCAGTTTCACTTCCGGCGACACCAGCGCGGCTAACAACTCTGCCAACTCTTCCACCGGTTGTGATACCGCGTGGCAGTCCTCGTTGAGGTAGCCTTCTTTGCGCAGGGTGTTCACCAAGATGGCAAACACGCCTTTATCAAAGAATTCCGGCGCATTGATACCGTGCAAACGGCTCAGGCGTTGGGCCAGCATCTGGCTCTGTTGTTCCAGATCGCTCTTCATCAACTCTGGCTCTGAGTTCAGCAGAGTCAGGGTGATCGCATAACGCTGTAGCGTTTCGGTGATGGTACGTGCCAACAAATGCAGTGGCCCGATACGGGCATTGTTCAGGCTCACCACGTCGCCGTCACGTTGCACCAGACGCTGACGCGCCAGCTCATTGACCTGCGCTTCAATCACTTCCGCCAATTCTTCTGTGCTGTAATGCAAGAACAATTCAGCCTGCAAGAACGGGTACAAGCGGCGGATCTGTGACACGATATCATCGATAGACAGACGCTCATGGCAGATCACAATGCTGGCGATCAGCGATGGCAACGCAAACAAGTGGATGATGTTGTTGCGGTAGTAAGTCATCAAAATCGCTTGCTGACGATCCAGTGACACCATCTCACCCAAGCTGTCACGCTCAATCACGAACTTGTCCATTTCCAGCGCGTGCGCCACCATGGTTTTCGCATCGTCGTTGGGCACGGTGAACTGCGAAGAATACGGCACGTTACGCAGCAACTGCAGGTAACAGTCGATCTGCTGCTCCAGATCTTCACGGCTCAAGGCGCGCTGACGGGCCGCCAACAGGGCCACACCGGCTAAGGTCAGGGCGTTGGTTGCCGCCGCATCGTTGATGTGCGTCATCATCTTCACTGCCAGATCGTTCACCACCGGGTTCAGCCATTGCGGGCGTTGCGGCTCGATCGGGTCGATGTCTTTGTGCCATTCCGGCACGTGTTCGTTCAGGTAATGGTTCAGCGGGATCGGCTCACCGAAGTTCACGTAGCCCTGACCCAGATTGCGCAGCTTACGCAGGGTACGCAGCACCTGACCGACGTTTTCTTTCTCTTTACGCTTGCCTTGCAGCTCTTTGGCGTAGGTGCCCACTTCCATCACGTGCTCGTAACCGATGTACACCGGTACCAGTGTGACCGGACGGTTCAGGCCACGCAGCATGGCTTGGATGGTCATCGACAGCATGCCGGTTTTGGCCGGCAACAGACGACCGGTACGCGAGCGGCCTCCTTCACTGAAGTATTCTACCGAATAGCCTTTGGCGAACAGTTCAGCCAGGTACTCACGAAATACCGTTGAGTACAGGCGGTTACCTTTGAAGCTGCGGCGAATAAAGAACGCCCCGCCGTGACGGAAGATCGGACCGGCCGGGAAGAAGTTCAGGTTGATACCGGCAGCGATGTGCGGCGGTACCATGCCTTCGCGGTACAGCACGTAAGACAGCAGCAGGTAGTCCATGTGGCTACGGTGACATGGCACGTAGACAATTTCATGGCCGTCTTGCGCCAGTTTACGCACACGCTTGGCATTATTAATGTTCAGGCCTTGGTACAGGCGGTTCCACAGCCAGCCAAGGAAACGCTCACCGTGTTTGATCAGCGAATAAGAGAAGTCAGCGGCGATTTCTTCCATCATGTCGATGGCTTCTTTGCGCACTTTCTCAATCGGCACATCACGGCTGGCAGCTTCTTCGGCCACCACTTTCTCAATGGCTTTGGAGGCCAGCAGGCGCTTGAACAACGCTTGGCGATCCGGCAGTTTCGGGCCAGAAGCCGCTAACTGCTGACGCGAGAAATGGATACGCGCCACACGGGCCAGTTTATTGGCAATGGAGTCATCTGTGCCGTGGTTGTCTGCCATGTAACGCAGCGAGACGGCCGGGCTCAGGCGCACCATACAGTCACGGCCGTGGCCGAGAATGGTGAAGAATTTTTCTGGACCGTTCAGCGCACGCAGGATCGGTTTCTGGTTGTCTTCTTTACCCGGTTTACGGCCCCATAGGATCGATGCCGGTACCACCTGAATATCCAACTCGCTGTCTTGCTTGTGCTGCTCCAGCAGGCCGGTGAACAGATCAATCGACTCCTGCGGCAATTCGCCGTTGGAACCAAAGACGCTTGGCGCGGACGCGATGTACACATAGCGACGGTACGTCTGACCATTGATTTCCAATGGTGACAGGGGATCAGGCAAGCCCAGTGCTTGCGTGCTGCTGCGCAATGTCAGCAGATCAGTGACCGAGCGGAACGGCAGGATATAAACAATCGGACGTTCCAGATCTAATTCCAGATCCGCGACCGGATCAGAAGGAATAGAGTGGGTTTTAACCAGCAGAGAAAGCGGCAAATCCAGTATTTTTTGGTAGATTTTCTGCCAACTTGACATATCTTTTACTAGCCTCGAATTCTTAATGCGTCGCAAGTCTAGCAGAAAATGTGCAGCGATAAGCAGCGAAATACAGCATTGACGCGGTTATCCGCCGATTTAGTGAGGTTAGACCACTTAATTACGTGTCACAGCAGGTACCGCCGGGGTGACATTGTCTGAATGATGCACAATTGGTGCATTCGCAGCAAAACTGCTGTTTTCCTAAACAATGGCCTTTTCAAGTCTGTTAACACTGGATATACTCACAGTGAACTGTATAAAAAGACAGGGTGAGTCATGAAGCCGTTAACGCCGCGTCAACAAGAAGTCTTTGATTTAATCAAAGCAAAAATTGAAGATTCTGGAATGCCGCCTACACGTGCTGAAATAGCCCGTGAGCTTGGTTTCCGTTCCGCCAATGCTGCCGAGGAACACCTTAAGGCACTGGCACGTAAAGCCGTGATTGAAATCATTCCCGGCGCCTCCCGAGGGATCCGTCTGCTGGTAGATAACGACGCACCGGAAGAGAGCGGGTTACCGCTGATCGGTCAGGTCGCTGCCGGTGAGCCGATTTTGGCTCAGGAGCACGTTGAAACCCACTACGAGGTTGACCCTTCGCTGTTTAAGCCGCGTGCAGATTTTCTGCTGCGTGTTAACGGCATGAGCATGAAAGACATCGGGATCATGGACGGCGACTTGCTTGCTGTGCACAAAACCCAAGATGTCCGCAATGGTCAGGTGGTGGTCGCACGGGTCGAAGACGACGTCACTGTGAAACGCTTGGAGCGCAATGGCTCACAAGTGCTATTGCACGCTGAAAACGAAGAATTTGCACCGATTGTGGTGGATCTCAATACCCAGCACCTGACCATTGAAGGGTTGGCGGTGGGTGTGATCCGTAACAGCGATTGGATGTAAGCCGCGTTTAGGCACAACGATATGTTGTAATTGCTAATGAGAGTCATTATCATCTTGTGGTGAGCCATGGAGGTGATAATGACTGACTCAACCCGCTATGATATTCCATCCGAATTGTTACAGCCGCTGTGGTTGCGTAGTCGTGAAAGTTTGGCGGACGATCGCCTGCTGTATGATCCCGTCGCTGCCGCCGCCTGTCGCCAGTGCAGCCTCAAACCCCATTGCCTGAAAGGCAACGTCACCGAACAGCAACTGTTGCATGCCATCTTGGCTATGCAGTGTGATACTCAAGTACAACACTTCCTGCGCCGTTATCCCAATGGTCGCATTATCAATATCGGCGGTGGCCTCGATACCCGTTTCTACCGGGTTGATAATGGTTTGTGCCGTTGGTTTGATATCGATATCAATGAACATCTTCTGTGGCGCCAGCGCCTGTTTCACCGCAGCGAGCGCTACCGTATGCTGCCGGGCTCGATTTGCGATCTCACCTGGTTGTCGGCCTTACCGGCAATGAAAAACACCCCGGTGATGGTGGTGTGCGATCAGGCACTGCTGTGTACCCCGGCAGATGATTTGTCCCGTTTCTTCCAGTCTGTCGCTTGCCATTTTGGTCAGTTAGAACTCAATGTGGTGCTGGCCGGCGATTGCTGCCACTGGCCGGTGTCTCGCAAATTCGGCGTAGCAGGCGCATACGCACATGGCTTTGGCCATGCCAAACAACAGGTGCTGCAATGGTTGCCGTGGGCAGAGAGTGCGCAGCATTACAGCCCGTTAGATATTGCCTGTGGCCGCTGGCACCGATGGCAACGCTGGGTAGCGCGGGTACCGGGACTGAAATACCGCCTGTTACCGGTGCAACTTCACATCCAGCTGTAAATCCCGTTGGCGCGTGCGGTGCGTGTCTGCAGGGCATGTGTACCGCCATCGTGTGCGTTTTCCTTTCCTGTTTTTCCCGTTTTGTCGTCACTGCCCGGCGTGGTGGTGGGCGGGCTATTGCCCGGACTTTTTCTGGTCAATTTATTGCGCATTGCGCAGATCCTTTCTAAGTTAATTGTAAACAAAGTGTTAACTTTGTCGCGTTTTTTGTCTGTACAGCGGGTCTGGCAGCGGCGCGGCAAAAGGGAAAAACACAGTAGGTCGCCACGGGGTGATGCCCCATTTTTGACTGCGCGATGACTTGATATGACCTGAAGTGGGCCGTGTCTGGCCATGATTGACTGGAAAAGGACAGGAGGGAGCCTTGGTGAGTATTCGCCCGTTGTTGTGCTGTCTCGGTACATTGCTGACAGGCTCAGCCGTTGCCGCAGATGCATCCATGCCACTGAATATGACGCAAGGGGTGACAGACGTCAGCCAGCGTGTCTTTGAACTCCATATGACCATTTTTTACATCTGCGTCGCCATCGGTGTGGTGGTGTTCGGCGTGATGTTCTGGGCCATTTTCCACCACCGCCAATCCAAAGGGGCCAAGTCCGCTTCCTTCCACGAAAGCACCAAAGTTGAAATCCTCTGGACGGTGATCCCGTTTGTGATCCTCATTGTGATGGCCGTTCCGGCAACGCAAACCCTGTTGGCGATGGAAGATACCTCCAAACCCGACATGACGGTGCAGGTCACCGGCTCACAATGGAAGTGGCATTACCGCTATTTCGATCAGGACGTGGAGTTCTTCTCTCTGCTGGCCACGCCGATGGCCCACATCAATAACGAACGGACTAAGCGCGATAACTACCTGCTGGAAGTGGATCGCCCCTTGGTGTTGCCGGTGGGTAAAAAAGTGCGTTTTCTGATCACCTCGCAGGACGTGATCCACTCTTGGTGGGTGCCGGACTTTGCGGTGAAAAAAGATGCCAACCCGGGCTTTATTAATGAAGCGTGGACCAAGATCGACAAGCCGGGCATTTACCGGGGTCAGTGTGCGGAGCTGTGTGGTAAAGACCACGGTTTTATGCCGATTGTGGTGATTGCCAAAGAGCAGGCTGACTACGACGCTTGGCTGCAAACCACCCGGGTAGCCCAGCAGCAGGCGCGGGAAGAAGAGCAGCGTTTGCTGGACATGGAAATGAGCATGGATGAGCTGATGACACTGGGCGAGACGGTGTACAACACCCGCTGTGCCATGTGTCATCAGGTGAATGGCCAAGGGCTGCCGGGCGCGTTTCCGGGACTGGCGGGGCAAGGGGTGTCTGTTAATCCGGCCGCCAAACTGGAACACATCAGCATTGTGGTGCACGGGAGCAACGGCACGGCCATGCAGGCATTTGGCCCGCAGTTGAGCTTGAAAGAGCTGGCCGCCGTGATCACCTACGAGCGTAACGCATGGGGCAATAACACCGGCGAAACGGTACAGGCTGCAGAAGTGCAGGCAGTACTGGACGGCCAGGATCTGTAAGGGAGAGCGGAAGAATGACGGACATGTTACGGGAATCGACGGACATCGACGACAAGAAGACAGCGGCCGATCCTGAGCAGGTGTTAGGCACTACACACGAGCATGACGCGCACGATCATGCGCATCACCCGACGGGCCTTAAGCGCTGGTTGCTGACCACCAATCACAAAGACATTGGCTCGCTGTATTTGATGTTCAGCTTTGCCATGTTCCTGGTGGGCGGGGCGATGGCCATGGTGATCAGGGCGGAGTTGTTCCAGCCGGGGTTGCAGTTGGTTGAACCCAATTTCTTTAACCAGATGACCACAGTACATGGCCTGATCATGGTGTTTGGTGCGGTCATGCCGGCCTTTACCGGGCTGGCAAACTGGATGGTGCCGCTGATGATTGGCGCGCCGGACATGGCACTGCCGCGTATGAATAACTGGAGCTTTTGGATCCTGCCATTTGCGTTTGCCATGTTGCTGGCCTCGCTATTCATGGAAGGGGGCGGCCCGAACTTTGGCTGGACTTTCTATGCGCCGCTGTCGACCACCTACAGCCCGGAAAGTACCGGCCTGTTTGTGTTCGCCATCCATATTATGGGGATCAGCTCCATCATGGGCGCCATTAATGTGATTGTCACCATCATGAACCTGCGCGCACCGGGCATGACTTACATGAAGATGCCGCTGTTCGTGTGGACCTGGCTGATCACGGCGTTCCTGCTGATTGCGGTGATGCCGGTATTGGCTGGCGCGGTCACCATGGTACTGACCGACAAATACTTTGGCACCAGCTTCTTTGATGCGGCCGGCGGGGGCGATCCGGTGATGTTCCAGCATATCTTCTGGTTCTTTGGGCATCCGGAAGTGTACATCATGATTTTGCCAAGTTTCGGTATCATTTCGGCCATTATCCCTGCCTTTTCTCGTAAAAAGCTGTTTGGTTACAGTTCTATGGTGTACGCCACGGCGTCCATTGCGGGGTTAAGTTTCTTGGTGTGGGCGCACCACATGTTCACCACCGGGATGCCGGTTGCCGCCGAGCTGTTCTTTATGTACTGCACCATGCTGATCTCGGTGCCGACCGGGGTGAAGGTGTTTAACTGGGTGGCGACCATGTGGCGCGGGTCGATGACCTTTGAAGTGCCGATGCTGTTTGCTATCGCCTTCATCGTGCTGTTCACCATTGGCGGGTTCTCCGGCCTGATGCTCGCCATTACCCCGGCGGATTTCCAGTATCACGACACCTATTTTGTGGTGGCACATTTCCATTACGTGCTGGTGTCGGGGGCGATCTTCTCCATCATGGCGGCGGCGTACTACTGGCTGCCGAAATGGACCGGCCACATGTTCAATGAAACCCTCGCCAAGTGGCATTTCTGGTGTTCGATCATCTCGGTCAACATCCTGTTCTTCCCGATGCACTTCTTGGGGCTGGCGGGCATGCCTCGCCGTATCCCGGATTACGCGTTGCAGTTTGCTGACATCAATGCGGTGGTCAGTATCGGCGGTTTCCTGTTTGGGTTGTCGCAGCTGATCTTCCTGGCGGTGGTGATCCAGTGTGTACGGGGCGGGGAAAAAGCCGCAGCCAAACCGTGGGACGGGGCGGAAGGCTTGGAGTGGACGGTGCCATCGCCGGCCCCTCACCATACCTTTTCTACGCCACCCAAAGTGGATTAAGGAGGCGTCATGGCGAAGTCACCGCAAGAAACGCCCAGCACCAAGCAGCAGCGCTCCCTGTGGTCGTTGGTGGCGATGGCCATCGGCATGTTCGGGTTTGCGTTTGCCTTGGTGCCACTGTACGACGTGTTCTGTGACATCACCGGCATCAACGGCAAGACGGCCGACACGCCCAGCACCGCTGCCGCCTCGCGCGTCGATACCTCGCGGGAGATCACGGTGGAGTTTGTTTCTTATATTACCCCCGGGGTGCGTTGGACCTTTGAGCCGGCAGTGAAAACGCTGGTGGTGCACCCGGGCCAAACTCACACAGTGAATTACCAGGCGCAGAACTTGGGCAAGACCGATTCCATCGGGCAGGCAGTGCCGTCGGTCAGCCCCGGTCCCGGCGCGCAGTACTTCAATAAAATCGAGTGTTTCTGCTTTAACCATCAACCGCTGGGGGCGGGGGAGCAAGCAGAGCTGCCACTGGTGTTTTATGTCGATCCGGATTTGCCGGAAGACATCCACACCCTGACCTTGGCCTACACCCTGTATCACGCCAAGCCAGTGCAACCGACGACGCTGGCCAATACACAATGAGGTTGAATGATGGCGAATCCCTATTCTGAACACGAGCAATCCATGAAAACGCCGCCGGAGAACTACTATGTGCCGGAATCCAGTGCCTGGCCGATTGTCGGGGCGGTGGCCCTGTTCCTGATCGCCATGGGGGCCGGGGCGACGGTCGGCGATCTGTTTAACGGGCAGGGGCCGTGGATTCTGTTGACCGGGGTCGGTGTGTTGTTGTTGATGCTGGTGGGCTGGTTTCGGGATGTGATCCGCGAATCGATGCAGGGGCTCTACAGCCAGCAGATGGATCGCTCGTTCCGCCAAGGCATGAGCTGGTTCATTTTCTCGGAAGTGATGTTCTTCGCCGCCTTCTTTGGCGCACTGTTCTATGCCCGTATGATTGCCGTGCCTTGGCTGGGCGGGGCCAGTAATAACGCCATGACCAATGCGGTATTGTGGCCGGACTTTGTTGCTCAGTGGCCACTCATCATGACGCCGGACGGCAGCGAAACCCAGGCGATGGGGCCGCTCGGTTTGCCGCTGTACAACACCCTGATCCTGTTAACCTCGTCCATCACTATTCATATCGCCCATGTGGCGTTAGAGCAAAATAACCGCCCGCGCCTGACCCTGTTTTTGCTGCTGACCGTGCTGCTGGGCAGCCTGTTTATCTATCTGCAAGGGGTCGAGTACATCCATGCTTATGAAGACATGGGGCTGACCTTGGATGCCGGGGTGTACGGCAATACCTTCTTTATGTTGACCGGTTTCCACGGCCTGCATGTGACGCTCGGCACCATCATTTTGTTTGTGGTGTGGCTGCGGGTGCTGTGCGGCCACTTTACCCCCGAGAAGCACTTCGCGTTTCAGGCGGGGGCGTGGTACTGGCACTTTGTGGATGTGGTGTGGCTCGGTTTGTTCCTGTTTGTGTACATCATTTAGCAGCGAGAAACGGGTTGCGAGGGACTAGGTGCTAGTGTCTAGGGGCGAGGGAACTAGGTATTAGGAACGAGGTTTTAGGATCTTGCCCCTGCATTTCAAACTTAAAACGGTCGCGGATTGGGTTCGAGATAGCCAGTGGCCATGGCTACAAGCAAAATCACAAACAGCAGGGCCGAGAACATGACGCGCCGGCCAAGGTAGTGGGACAGGGGTTTGTCGGATTGCCCCTTGAGCATGATGGGCAGGGCGCGAAACAGATTGAAGAGAATAAAGATCAGTAAGCCGACAAGTAAGCCTTTGAGCAACATAGAGCGCCTCCCTTAAGGGTTGGACAAACAAAGCATCAATCAACACACCGGCCGGATTGCTCGGTCATGGGGTGTGAAGGAGAGCCATGCGACGGATCGGTTTCATACTTTTTACTGTGGCGGTGCTGGTGACGTTGGTCAAGTTGGGTTTCTGGCAAATGTCACGGGCGCAGGAAAAAGAAAGCCTGGGTCACGCCCTGAAGTTCCGCAGTGAGCAGATGTATTACAGTCTGGCCAGCCTGCCGACGGATCCGCGTTGGTACAGCGTGACCTTGCGCGGCCAGTTTGATCACAGTCGGGCCGTGCTGCTCGACAACCAAACCTTTCGCGGCCGACCTGGCTATCACGTGTTGTACCCGTTTGAAGTCAATCGTCAGTGGCTGTTGGTCAATCTCGGCTGGATTGCCGCCCCTGCGTATCGTGACCAAATTCCGGTGTTGCCCGAGCACCACGGTGAGGTCATGGTGACCGGTATGATCGCCCCGCCGTCGACCTTACTGGAGCTGGCACCGGAGCAGTTTGGGACCGACTTCCCGCTGCGGGTGCAAAACCTCAACATTGACGCGCTGAGTCAGCAGTTAGACGTTTCTTTGATGCCGTGGATTGTGCAGATCGACCCAGACAGTCCGTTGGCGTTAGAACAAACATGGATCCCCGTGGTGATGGGGCCACAGAAACATTATGCCTACGCCGTGCAATGGTTTTTGCTGGCGATGGCGGTGTCAGGATTGGCGCTGTGGTGGTTAAGACGGAGTAAAGCATGAAGAAAAAAGGGACCTTATTGTTATTACTGGGCGCGTTTGCGTTGCCGGTGATTCTGGCCAAGCTGGTGCTGGATTTGAACTGGTATCAGGGCGGGGTGACCAACCGCGGCCAATTGTTATCGACCCCGGTGACCTCCGCGTGGCTGGGAGAGCGCCAGCAGTGGCAGCTGATTTATTTGCTGCCTGAGGCGTGTGAGGCCAAGTGTCAGGGCGCGTTGTTTAACCTGCAGCAAATTCCGTTGGCGGTCGGGGCCGAAAAAGACAGGGTCAGCAGTGTGTTGTTGCGTGCTACACCGGATGCCCGTTATGCCCCGACGGTGGAAAAACAGCTGCAAGCGCTGCCGCAACAAGTGGTGTCTGCACAGGTGATCAGCCAGATGCAAACCTTGGAGTACGGTGCGCAGGCGATTTATCTGGCCGATCCGCACGGCAATGTGATGCTGGCGTATCCCTTAGTGACTGGGGAAGCGGCCATCTTGGCGCAGGGGAAAGATGTGCTGCGCGATCTTAAACGCTTGCTCAAAATCTCCAAGATCGGCTAGCGCCCATTGCTGCCAGCGTGAAGCGATCAGCATGAAGGTATCAGCATGAAGATACCAGCGCTGACCGCTTACCTATAGGAAAGAACAACAGAAGGAGACAGGGATGCACCGTGACCGTTTTCGTTATCTCGTGGGATTCACCTTTGCTCTCGCGTTGTGTGTCATTGCCTTGGGCGCCTATACCCGTCTGACCGAGGCTGGGCTCGGGTGTCCGGACTGGCCGGGATGCTACGGGTTTGTGGGCGTGCCTCAATCTGCCGCCCAGCAAGCCGAGGCGGTCGCCCGTTTCCCTGACGCGCCGCTGGAGCATGACAAAGCCTGGAATGAGATGTTGCACCGCTATGTTGCCGGGGCGTTAGGGCTGCTGATTTTACTGGTGAATGTGCTGGCGTGGCGTCGTCCACCGCATCCGCTGCCGCCTCGGCCCAAGCTGTTACCGGCGTTATTGCTGGTGGTGGTGACCTTTCAGGCGGCATTGGGGATGTGGACTGTCACGCTTTCGCTCATGCCTGTGGTGGTGATGGGGCATCTCTTAGGAGGCTTTACCACCGCCGCCTTGTTGTTTGCTTTGTGTCTGTCGGTCTTTTCGCCGGCGGGGGCACCGGTGCCTGCGGGCTCAGGGTATTCCTTCACCGCGCGTCAGGCCGGTAAAGGGTTGTCGCTGTTGGCTGGATTGGGCTTGGTGACCGTGATCGGCCAAATTGCGCTGGGCGGTTGGACGGCTGCCAATTATGCCGCGTTGGTGTGTACGCAACTGCCCATTTGCGAAGTGGACTGGCAGCAACAGTTTGATACGTCCGCCTTTGCCTTGATCCAACCGGTGCATGAAACCTACCAATATGGCGTGCTGGACTTTGCCCAGCGTGTCTCTATTCATGTGGCGCACCGCATTGGCGCCATGATCACCACGGTGGTCTTGTTGTTGCTGGCGTGGCGGGCATGGCGCGTGCCGGCATTGCGCTGGTCTGCGGGCATCATGGTGGTATTGCTGGGTGCCCAAGTCGCGCTGGGGATCACCAATGTGGTGGCCAGTTTACCGCTCACGGTTGCCGTCGCGCATAACGTCACGGGTGTGCTGTTGATGCTGAGCGTCGTGGCACTGAACGTACAGATTTACCGTCAACGCCACACGGCGCGCGGGTGGCGTTCGGCACGCGCTTAATGCGCCGTTTTATTGCTTCATCTTTTTGCTTTATTTTTTTGTTTCATTTTAACGCATTACCTGTGCCAAAGGAGGGCTCACTGATGGCAAAAGTACAGTCAATCGCCAAAGCAGGCACGCTGAAAGCCGGTACGCACCAGCGTGTCTGGCAGGATTACCTCACCATGACCAAGCCCAAAGTGGTGGCCATGTTATTGCTGACCGCCTTGGTCGGTATGTGTCTGGCGGTGCCGGGGATCCCGCCGGTGAAAGCGGTGGTGTTAGGGCTGATCGGCATCGGCTTGCAATCTGCGGCCGCTGCCGCCTTTAATCATGTGCTGGATCGCCGTTTTGATGCCAAGATGGCGCGGACCTACCATCGGCCACTCGCCAAAGGACGGGTGCCGACCCACCATGCGGTGGTGTTCGCTTGTGTCTTGATGGTGGCCGGTTTCGTCGTATTGTGGCAGCTCAATGCGCTGACAGCGTGGCTGACGTTTGCCAGTTTGATTGGCTATGCCGTGGTGTACACCGTGTGGCTGAAACATGCCACGCCGCAGAATATTGTGATTGGCGGGTTAGCCGGTGCGGCGCCTCCGTTATTGGGGTGGACAGCGGTCACCGGCCAGTTAGATCCCCATGCCTTGCTATTGGTGATGCTGGTGTTTACCTGGACGCCGCCGCATTTTTGGGCGTTGGCGATCCATCGTCGTGATGACTACGCCAAAGCGGGGATCCCGATGTTGCCGGTCACTCACGGGGTGGCGTTTACCCAAACCATGGTGCTGTTGTACACCGTGATGCTGGCACTGGTGGGCTTGTTACCGTGGCTGACGGGCATGAGTGGCTTGTTGTATCTGGCGGGAAGCAGTGCGTTGAATCTGGCATTTATCGGTTATGCCTGCCGATTGAAATTCGTGCCGGATGCGGTGAAGCAGGGGTATGCCTGGTCGACCTTTACCTTCTCTATCTGGCACTTGCTGGCCCTGTTTGTGGTGTTACTGGCCGATCACTGGTGGACGGTAGCGATGGGATAAGCGGTAAGTATTATGCCGGAAATCACCTTTTTCTCAATTGGTTAGAGATTATTGTGTGGTTTGTCATTTTGCCCCTGAGATTGTGTCTCAGGGGCTTTCTATTTATGGCTAATGCACAGATAATCGCCGCTCCAATTTTTCAGGGTTGAGGTGGTTGTGTTTAAAGCGTTACGGGATATGTCGTTGCATCGTCAGGTATTTGCACTGGCGTTGCCTATGGTACTGTCAAATATTACGGTGCCTTTGCTGGGGTTAGTGGATGCGGCCGTGATCGGCCATCTGGATTATGCCTGGTATCTCGGGGGCGTGGCCGTCGGCGGCACCATGATCAACGTGACCTTCTGGCTGCTGGGTTTCTTACGCATGGCCACCACCGGCCTGAGTGCGCAAGCCTACGGCGCGTCGGATAAAGACGCGCAGGCGAGTGTTTTTTTGCAAGGCTTGGCCATGGCGTGGCTCCTTGCTTTGCTGCTGATTGTCTTTCATCAACCGGTCGCTTCGTTGATCTTCCAGTTCAGCAGCGCCAGCGCTGAAGTGAAGGTGTACGCCGAGCAGTACTTCTCTATCCGTATCTGGGGGGCGCCGGCCGCGCTGGGTAATTTGGTGATCATGGGTTGGTTGCTGGGCACCCAAAATGCCCGCCATCCGATGTGGTTGTTGATCATCACCAACGTGGTGAACATCGCGCTGGATGTGTTGTTTGTGATTGGCTTTGGCTGGAAAGTGCAGGGCGCAGCGGCGGCCTCGGTGCTGGCCGAGTACAGTGGCCTGATGCTGGGACTGTGGTTTGTCTCGCGCCAGTGGCTGGCGGCGGCATTGCCGTCTGTGCGAGAGAAAATCGGCACCGTGCGCAATGGCATGGGGCGCTTATTGCGTCTTAACCGTGACATCTTCCTGCGCAGCTTATGTTTGCAGTTATCGTTCACCTTTATGACCTTTCAGGGCGCGACGCTAGGGGACGATGTCGTGGCCGCCAATGCGGTACTGATGAGCTTTTTGATGTTGGTGTCGTATGCGATGGACGGCTTTGCGTATGCGATGGAAGCCATGGTTGGTAAGGCGATCGGCGCCCGTAACCGTGAGGCGTTGGGGCGCAGTTTGATTGGTACCACCTTCTGGAGCCTGATCATTTCGCTCGCGATCATGGTGGCCTTTGCCGGGTTTGGCCGTGACATCATCGGGTTGATTTCTAATATTCCTGCTGTGCAGGCGGAAGCGGCGAAATACCTGCCTTGGTTGTCGGCGGTGCCGTTGGTGGCGATGTGGTGTTTCTTGCTGGACGGCATTTTTATTGGCGCGACCCGTGGACGGGAAATGCGTAACAGCATGTTCGTGGCGATCTGTGTGTTCTTTGCGGTGTGGTGGGGACTGTCGGCGTACGGCAACCATGCACTGTGGGCCGCGATGCTGGCCTTTATGGGAATGCGTGGTCTGGGGCTGGCTGTCATATTTGCTTACCAATGGCATAAAGATATTTTTCTTGAAGCGGCCAGTGCAAACAACTAGTTAGAATTTATCGTCTGACTTTGGTTAATTTTGCGGCAAAAAATGCTGTTAAAGCGCGCAGTGTTCTGTTTAAATTGCGAGCGATTTAGCAAGGTGGAAGAGTCATGAAGAAAGCATTAGTGGGATTGCTGTTTGCCATCCTGACACTGAGTTGGGTGTCGCCGGCCATGGCGGGCATCCAAGGGAAATCGTACAAAGTGACGGCCACGGCCTATAACTCGGTACGGGCCCAGACCAATTCAAACCCTTCCATCGCCGCATGGGGGGATCGTTTAAAACCGGGCATGAAAGCGATCGCGGTATCCCGTGATTTTCTGGGGCGCGGCTTTAAGCGCGGCACTAAAGTGAAGATCTCGGGGTTGCCGGGGGAGTACGTGGTGCTGGATAAGATGAACAAGCGCTGGCGCAATAAGATTGATATCTACATGGGCCGCGATGTGCAGGCCGCCCGTAACTGGGGCCGCCGCCATGTGACCATCACGGTGGTTAAAGCCTGATCCGCAGCGATCACCCATAAAAAAGTCAGCCTCGGCTGACTTTTTTGTTGTCTGTTTGTTCTGTTGCTGAGGCGATAAGGCCGAATGTTCCATGTGAAACATTGCCGAGCAGAGCGGCAAAGGTGAGTTCGCCGCAGACTGTTTTATTTTGCTATCAGCTATCAGACTTAGTAGTAAGAGTGCTCACCACGGGCATGCTCAGTGATATCACGCACGCCAGTCAGCTCACCGGCAAACTGTGCCAGTAGCTCTTTCTCGATCCCTTCTTTCAGGGTCACGTCGACCATGGAACAACCGTTACAACCGCCGCCAAATTGCAGAATCGCCACACCGTCTTCGGTGATTTCAGCCAGTGACACGTTACCGCCGTGACCGGCCAGCTGTGGGTTCACCTGGGTTTGGATCACGTAATCCACGCGCTCCATCAGCGTAGCGTCATCAGACACTTTGCGTACTTTTGCGTTTGGCGCTTTCAGGGTCAGCTGTGAGCCCATCTTATCCGTAACAAAATCGATTTCCGCATCATCCAGGAACGGTAGGCTTAGTTCGTCAACGAACGCAGAAAACAGATCAAATTTGATTTCTGTATCCGTTGCTTCAACCGCTTCGGGTGGGCAGTAGGATACGCCGCACTCTGCATTTTGCGTACCAGGGTTAACCACGAAAACGCGGATGTTAGTGCCTTCTGGCTGCTGTGCCAAAAGTTTGCCGAAGTGCTGTTGAGCATTTTCAGAAATAGTAATCATAGACACGACGTAATACCTGACTTATTTAGTAAGATTAATTCTATTCTACTCTGTGATGCTCTTTCTATCATCCCTTAATCGCCGCATCTATGATTTCATCCCACGTTTTTATGATTTTTATCAATGGGTGTGAATCCCAGGCAATAGACATCCACCGTTTTGACGCCGTGCTGGTGCAGGACATGCGTCAGGGCGGTGACCGTGCTGCCCGTGGTGAGGACATCATCAACCAGCGCCACATGATCGGGTAACGCAATGTCACGCACCGCAAAAGCCTGCTGCAAATTGCGCTGTCGTGCCGCACGGGGCAAGGTGTGCTGGCGCACCGTGTGTTGTGTTCGGCGCAGCGCATGGGGCCAACACTGACTGCCTAAACGGCGGGCCAGGGCATCCGCCAGTAAGGTGCTTTGGTTAAACCCGCGTGTCAGGCGGCGCAATGGGTGCAAGGGCACAGGCAACAGGACCGGTGCGGGATGGGGAATGTGTAGGGCCAACAGCGCCGCAAGCGGATCGGCCAGCCAGAAGTGGCGCTGAAATTTGAACTGGTGCACCCATTGGCGCAGGGGAAAACGAAATTCTCCTACTCGTACCAAGCGTTGCCACGGGGGCGGTGAGCGCAGGCAATGGCCGCAGTGGGGTGTGTTGGTCAACTGGCTATGTCCGCAATGGTGGCAATACGGCCGCTGTGCAATGTGCGCCAGACAGTGATCACACCAGAACTGATCGCGCGTTGGGGCGGGCAGTTGGCAGAACGGACAGTGATGCGAGGCGTGCAGGCAGTTGGTGATTGACCGAAATAGGGATACCATCGATGACTCCAAAAGGGCAGATACAAGGAAATATAGATGACAACCACACTGTATTGGCAGACGGAAGGCCAAGGAGATGATCTGGTTCTCATTCACGGCTGGGGTATGAACGGGGCGGTATGGCAGCACCTGTTACCGCAACTCACGCCGCATTACCGCGTGCACGTGGTGGATTTGCCCGGTTATGGGTTGAGCGGTGACGCTGACGCGGGCAACCTTGATGAGGTGGTACAGTTATTGCTTGAAAACTCCCCACCAACGGCAACGTGGATCGGCTGGTCGTTAGGGGGGTTAGTGGCGACGCGCGCGGCGTTATTGGCGCCGGAAAAAGTGTCCCGTCTGGTGACGGTGGCCAGCTCGCCGTGCTTTGCCGCGCAAGGCGTGTGGCGTGGCATCAAACCGGCGGTCCTGACGGATTTTCGTCAGCAACTGGCGCAGGATTTTGATGGCACGGTCGGCCGCTTTATGGCGCTGCAGGCCATGGGCAGTCCGACGGCACGGCAGGATGTCCGCCAGCTTAAAGAGGCGGTATTGTCGCGTCCGGCACCGCAACCCGCTGCATTAGCCGCCGGGCTGCAGATGCTGGCCGAGGTCGATTTGCGCCCGCAACTGGACGTGATTGCCCAGCCTTGGCTGCGTTTGTATGGCCGCTTGGATGGGTTGGTGCCGGTGAAAGTGGCCGAGCATATGGATGCCTTGGCACCGCTGTCACAACGGCAAGTGTTTGCCTCTGCCTCGCATGCGCCGTTTATTTCGCACCCGTCTGAGTTTGCCGATACCTTGCTGTCATTCTTAGCCAGCGAGTAACGCGTCAAGGCAAGATTGCGACTAAACCTTTTTCCACGTTGGCCGATAACTAGATACCTCCCTGACTGGGCAGAAGACTGCTCGGGTTGGAGGATAACCATTGCGTTGCTTTGATAAAGCAAGGAGCCTTTATCCATGATCGGAAAGTTAACCAATACGGTGATCTACACGCCGGCCAGCCTGAAAGCGGCCACAGCAGGACAAGATCGCTCGGCCAGCCAGACGGCGTCGCCCGCCTCGTCTGCCGCAACAGCGGGGGAGACGACCGTCTCGATTTCAACGGCGGCTCGTCAACAGCAGGCCGCAGAGGCGGCGAAACAGGCTGTCCAGCGCGACGCCGCACCGGTGGTGGATGAGAAAGACACACCGGCAAATGCGTCGGCACAGTCTGACAGTGACGATGTGTTAGACATCACCAAAGAAAAAGCCGAGTCGTTTGCTTACGGTGCGTTGGGCATGGATCACCCGGATGAAGTGACCAGCAACACCGATGAGTATTACACCGCCGGACAGGTGTTATCGGCACTGGGTACGGTCGCGACCGTGCTGCTGGCTATCGCGTAATACCCTGATGAGAGTGCACGCATGCTAGTGTCGCCGGTGCAGGTCGGTGCGCCGATCATCGCCTCCACCATCAACCCGCCCACCGAGCAAGCGGCGCGGGATAATCGCGTGCGTGAAAAAATCGTCCCACCGGCAGAGTTAGCCTCCGCCACGGCGGAAAAACGCCTGACCAGTGATGAAAAGCAGCTGAAAAAGCCCGCTTGGGATCCGAGTGAACACCCGGATTATCAGGATGCGGCGGCCGCCAAACATTACGGTTACCAGCAAGAATTAGAACAGCTTGTCAGCGCACTCTCGGCTGATCGCTATATGGGCGATGTCAGTGAGTTGGGCTATACCATGCACATCAAATTGCCCCGCGCGTTATTGGAAGAGTTGGCCGCTTACAATGAAGCCGACCGCACTCGAGGGGTCGTCGCGCACAAATATGCGCAGGCTACCGTACCCAATCCACCGACCGAGTATTTGGTGGTGTTGTGATAAAAGCAGGGGCGAGTGGCTAGTAAGAGCGGGTTAAGTGCGGTGCTATGGACCTGAGGCCCTAAGGTTCTATGGAAAGAGCTTGAAAGGGACGCGTCATGCTTTGCGCCGAGGGACGAGTCCTGAGTAAGAGAAGAGCGGGTTAAGTGCGGTTCTACGATCCTATGGCCCTATGGAAAAATCGAGAGCGGAAGAGCTTGCATATAGAATTTTCAACGGCATCCTGCCCCCAGAACCCCAGAACCCCA
>NZ_LDOV01000012.1 GCF_001029435.1 Photobacterium aphoticum
GCGCGAGTGCGCGTGAGCCTGAGCCTGAGCCTGAGCCTGAGCCTGAGCCTGAGCCTGAGCCTGAGCCTGAGCCTGAGTTGATGCAGAGCGATGCGTGTGGGTTGTTTGTGCTGACACGGTCGCAGAAGGATGAGGCTGATGCTCGGTGGAGCGGGGAGAGACATGCTGCATGTACGTTAACTGGTGAGTTAATGCTTTGACTTGTGTTTCAAGCGTTCTGACCTTGGCCAGTGCGATAAACGCCACAATGGGGGTCGCAATAGCAAGCAGGGTAAGGGCCAATCCTACGATAAAGGCGATGACTTCCATGTGTCGTCGATGCTCCAGAAAAGGGCTACAGAGGAGGATGACTTAGTGTAAATGAACCTTGTTTTTTACTTTCGTTAAAAAGAAACGATCTTCGATGCATCTTGCATAACGCGATGATTGCTCTGCATCGTGATTACATCCCATCGGCATTATGTGACTCTTATTTTGAACCGATATCTGCTTATTGGCGGTTGTTTTAATAAAAAAGTGTCAATAATGCACATTGTTCGGTTGTGAGAGGTAGAAAGCGAGAGGTAAGTATGATCGCCTTTCTTATTATTTGTTTTGTCATTAACCGGTTGTTTTAATTGCGCAAATTTTCACGCTTCGCGGGAGCGCGATGGCTATTTATCAAAGAGTGATGATGCGTAAATTGAACAGACAAATACTAAGTAGTGCGGTGTTGAGTGTTTTACTGATTGGGTGTGGCGAAGGGAGCCAGGGAGACACGCCAGCGGTTGATGATAAATTGGTGTTGAACGCCGAATTTGCGGCCACCTATTTGCAGACCATTCCCAAAACCCCGTTGTCTGTGACGATGCGCTCGTCCATGCCAATGAATAGTGAACAGCCCGCTCAAACAACGCGTTATGACGGAAAGCTGGAAGTGATTAATGTCGTCAGCAAAGACAAGCAGGTGTTTGATTGGCCGATGACACAAAGTGTTGATGCGGAAGGTAACGTCGAGACCATTTCTCATCGTGCACTGACGCTAAAACCGGGTGCTTACGACTTTACGTTGTTACTGACATCAAAGACGCCAGCCCCTCGTCAATACATGGCACAAGCCTTGGGTGAGGAGATTGTGGATGGTCAAAGCCCTGAGATCGATTTCGTGTTGTTGCCAAATCTGGGGGAGACCATCAGTGATTTTGAACAAGTCCAGTATGTCTCTACGCTGAAGTTCTCTTGGCCGGCTGAAGAATTGGCGGGGTTGAGCCAGCCACAATTTGGCTTATCCATTAACGGGGAAGATGAACGCGTTTATAGCATCAATAAAGAGACAGGGATTGCTGAGCTGTTGATGAATGTCAAGCCGGGCGAATACCAGTTGGCGATGCGTTTATATGACGGCGATTTGATGGTCGGTAAAAATGACGATCAGGACAATACCGTCAACTTTGTTGAGGGTGAAAACGCACAGATGGATGTCATTCCACTGCAGGCGGATGTGAACCTGACACTGGGCCAACTGAAAGATGAAGGGATATTCACTTTTACCGTGCCTGCAGAGGTGATCCATGAAGTGGGTTCGGCACAAGAATTAGCGCTGATTGTTCGCTTAGGTGGCGGCAAGGTGCCGGTACAGGAAAAAGTGCTGGATGTGCAAGATGTGAATAGCACTTATCAAGCGAGTGCGTTGTTTGAGACCGGTGGTGATCGCGAACTGAATGCCTATTTGGCGTTCCATAAAGTAAGTGGGGCCGCAGAGCAGTTTGATGATGCACCATTGGCCAGTTGTAACACCACGATCAATGTGGCAGTGAACCAGACGTTGGGCTGTAAGCTAGAACTTAAGCGTGAAAGCATTATTACCGGCCGCGTATTGGGGACATTGATGCTCAATGTGTTGGATCAACAGCAACAGCCCGCGACAGGCGTGAAAGTCTATATTGGCGATAAACTGATTGGTTTAACCGGAGAGGCTTACAGTACCGGATCAATCAAAGCACATTTGGTGGCAGGTGAGCATGCCATTTTGGCGGATGATGGCCTTCTGTCTGCAACAGACAGCGTGGTGATGACGCCGCTCGCGGTGGAAAATAAAGTGTTGTACCTAGATAAGAAGCCGCATCTGGGGGATGGGTATTTTGAGTCTACTCAGTATTTATCATTAGGTCGTGGTGATGATTATTGGTCTGATAGCAGCATTATTGCAGATGTAAATGGTGACGGTCATCTTGATTTGATTTTCTCTCGTCGACGTAATACTGAACTCATCTATATCAATAATGGCAGTGGAAAATTTGCGTTATCGTCTTCTTCATTTGGGGATCAAACATATACTCGCGTCATTGCCGGTGCTGATCTGAACGGTGATGGTCATCCTGATGTAGTGCGGGCAACCAGTGAAGGAGATGAGATTTACTTTAATAATGGTGTTGGAGAATTCACACCTTCTGGCCAGTCCCTCGGTCAAGGAAAGAGTCAAGATCTCGCAATTGGTGATTTAAATGGTGATGGCTACTTGGATATTGTGGCTGCACAGGAGTGGCGTGCACCGTTTATTTACTTGAACGATGGTAAAGGGCGTTTTACCAATAGTGAGGAATATATCAGCGCTGTTCAAGGTTCATATTATCCGGATGTAGTACTTGTTGATGTGAATGATGATAGACACTTAGACATCGTTTGGGCTGGGGGAGATCACCAAAATATGATCCTTCTTAATAATGGCCAAGCGAAGTTTTCGGATGCAGGGCAGCGTTTAGGGGAAAAAGACACGAATGAGATATTCAATGTGGCGGTTGGCGATGTGAATAACGATGGAAAGCCAGATTTGTTGTTTACTAACATTGACTATCAAGGTGCAGAAAGAAACGTATTATATTTGAATGATGGGCAGGGGCTGTATTCGTTATCTGATGTTGATTTTGGCATCAATGGTGTCGATGCTGCATTTGCAGATGTTGATAGTAACGGTACGCTTGATGTCTTTATTACGGGATCGAATGAAGAGGCTGCTAAGCTGTACATGAATGATGGAATAGGAAACTTTTCACTCTCACCATTAAGCAAATTTGGTACACATCATCATATTCCGTTGTTTGGCGATATTGATCGCGATGGTGACCTAGACTTAATCAGTACGTACGGCAATGATAGTACGATTTACTTAAATCAACCGGCCCCATAATCCCCTGAAAAATGGCAGCTTTGGCTGCCATTTTGCGTTTATGACTCCCTCAGACATATTGCTTTACACTCCCGGGGTACATTCCCTGTCAGCGTGCTTGTCACTCTGCGTACAGTGTGAGAGGGTGAGTGCATGTTGGTTAATTCAGTGAGTGTGAATCATGACTTTTTTCTTTGAACGTACAGAAACCGCCCGCGATATTCGCATCGTATTAAAACCCCATTCGCTGTATATCATGCTGGGTATGATCGTGGTGTGGTTGTTGAATGATTTGGTTCTGCACTCTGCGCCTGTTGCACAACTGCTGATGCCGGTTTTTATTGTGTTTATGGTGGTGCGTTTTTTCTCGTTGGTGAAAGTGCAAAAAGAAGTGCTGGTAGCGATGAAAAAAGGTCAGGTCGCGACACAAGGCAGTAAGTTCTCTTTTGCTAACCCCTTCACGTATATCATTTCAAAATCCCAGTGATATTCCGTCCTGTTAGGACACAATATCTTGATATCGCGCTGCTAATTCTTTTCTCTATAACAGGCATAATAGACCGAAGTATCTTAAGGAAACTTGGGTAGAGAAAAGCATAAAGAGGAGTAAGAATGGCAGCGTTTAATTGGAAGCCCCTGTTGTTGGCGTGTTTGATTGTCAGTATCGGACAATTGAGCCTGGGGTTAGTGTTTCCCTCCTTGCCGTGGATCGCTGCCGATCTGCATCTCTCGACCGAGCAAGTCCAGCTCCTCGTATCGGGCTATCTATTGGGTTTTGGCCCTTCTCAGCTGATTTATGGGCCCCTTTCTGATGTGTTCGGGCGTCGTCCGGTGTTGCTCGGCGGGCTATTGATTGCGGTGTCAGGCTTGGTGTTGGCTGTGACACAGGCGGACAGTTTTACCTGGTTGCTCACCGGACGGGTCATTCAAGGGCTGGGGGCTGGTAGCGTCGCCGTGCTGGCTCGGGCATCTATTCGCGACAGTTACCAAAGCCAAGATTTGGTCAAAGCCATGACTTGGGTCGCCATTGTGGCAGCCTTTACGCCCATTGTGGCGCCGGTGATTGGCGGTTTTGTGAATCACTATGCCGGTTGGCTGGCGGTGTTTGTGCTGTTACTGGGCTACATCGCAACGGTCTGGCTGGTGTTGGTGTGTTTATTTAAAGAAACCTTATCGGCGACCTCGCGTCCACGCTCTGTCAGTCAATTGATGAAAAGCTATATCGCGTTGATGCAAGAGCGGCATTTTCTGTCCTTTGCCGGCATTGGCTGGATCAACTTTGCCCTGGTGGTACTGTCAATTTCTCTGATGCCGTTCATCATGCAGGTCCAAATTGGTTTGTCGTCTGAGCAATACGCCTTATGGGCCATGGTACCGGCGTTTGGGTTGTTGTGTGGCGGCCTGATTTGTCAGCGTTTGCGCCCGCGTTTAGGGACACAGCGGATGTTGATGCTAGCCCCGCTACTGCATTTTGTCGCGGGTGCCGTCTTGATTGCCGCCCCGCTGGAACCGATTTGGATGAGTGGCGGACATTTCTTGCTGGCGATGGCGAACGGCATTGCGTTTCCGTGTGCGCAGTCTTTGTTGCTGGTGCCTTACAGCGATCGTGCCGGGACGGTAGCTGCATTATCTGGCGCCTGCCAGATGGTGTTTGCTTCACTGCTGAGTAATGCCTTGCTGAAGTTGGGGATCAGTCAGGCATGGCACTTGGGTGGCGTGATGGTGCTGGGGGCGGGTATTGGCCTGTTATTGGCGTTTTTCGGGACACAAAGCGAAAGTGGCCGACAGGCAGTGGCGACCCTGAACGGATAAACCATACTTAATCATGTTCGAGTGAACGTGTTGGCATGAGTATGGTTGGGGGAGAGGTTGCATCATGGTGAAGCGGGTGAAATCAGTGATCATGGTGGGTATCGTAAGTATGGGGATACTGAGTGTACTGGCCTGTACCAGCCGTTATGAAACCCAGTTAGCGGAAAACGAAGCGTGGGCTGAGCTGGGGAGCTACCATGGTGAGCAAGGGTACCGTGAGTGGGATGAAAAAGAGCTGCTCAAACGCGGCGGTTGGTCAGACGTTGATTATGAAGAATACCGCGCGGGATACCTGCAAGGGCGGTTTGAGTATTGCAAAGGTAAACGCGATGTCACGGTCAAAGTGAACCCCGCTTATCCGGATGATTGCGCCGAGCCTACCTCTGATTTTGGGCTGGTGGATCGTGGATATTGACGCGGGTATTAAGCGTCGTGGTGCCATAGAGCAATCATAAAGCAATAAAAAAGGCTGCCGAGGCAGCCTTTTGTGTGTCTATGGGCAATATTAGTTATTGCTGTGCAGTTCGCTGTTTAGCTCAACGGCCGCTTTGTTGGTCAGACACTCAATCACACCGGTCATTGAGTTACGACGGAACAGTAGGTCTGGTTTGCCCGCCAAGTCACGTGCTTTTGCAAAGCCCGCTTCTTGACCGTTGTTGTCCAGCAGACGCACTTTAGAGCCCGCAGTCACATACAGACCGGATTCAATCGTACAACGGTCACCCATTGGGAAGCCAAGGCCTGCGTTGGCACCTAGTAGGCTGTTTTCGCCGATAGAAACCACCACTTTACCGCCGCCAGACAGCGTACCCATGATAGAGGCACCGCCACCGATGTCAGAGCCATTGCCCACAACCACACCGGCAGAGATACGGCCTTCCACCATGCTCACGCCAGTCGTACCCGCATTGAAGTTGATGAAGCCTTCGTGCATAACAGTTGTGCCTTCACCCACGTGTGCGCCCAGACGAACACGCGAGGTATCCGCAATACGTACGCCGGTAGGAACAATGTAGTCCACCATTTTCGGGAATTTGTCGACACAATCTACCGTCAACGTTTCACCGTTCAGGCGCGCTTTGATTTGACGATCAGCCAGTTCAGGCAGGTCGATGGCACCTTGGTTTGTCCATGCGATGTTGTGCAGCAGACCAAAGATACCGTCCAGTACCACACCGTGTGGCTTCACTAAGCGGTGAGAGATCAATTGCAGCTTCAGGAAGCCTTCTGCCACAGAGGTTGGTGCTTCGTCAGAAGCCAGAATCACAACTACCAATGGCTGTGCAGATTGCGCCGCTTTCTCTGCAAACTGCGCGCTTTTCTCTTCGCCCGCCGCACGGAAAGCTGCCGTAAGATCAGCACATTGCGCTGCAGTCACTTCCAGCGCTTGGTTACCTTCTTTGTATTCAACAACAGCCGCAATTGCGTTCACTAGTTCATCTGAAGGGTTCAGAATCGGTGTTGGGAAGAAAGCTTCGATGATTTTGTTGTCGCGGTTTTTGGTCGCGGTACCTAGGGCAAGTGAAAAGCTGGCCATTATTGTTCATTCTCCATGTTAAATCATAAGGCGTGCCTTAATGGCAGGCGCGCATTGCAATGCGTTATGACCCCATCATAAAGACAGTTGCGCGGAGTTTGAAGGGGCAAAGGGAAATAGGGCAGATTATTCTATTTTTGTTTGCAGGAGGGAGGAGAGGAAATGACAGACAGAAAAAAAACCTCCCGCAGGAGGTTTCAAAGTGCCGTTCAGGCGAGGGCATTATGCCGCTTCGTCTTCTTCGTCGGCGTCATCCGTATCGTCTGCGACTGCCGTCGGTTTGGTGGCTTTTTTCTTAGGGGCTTTTTTTGCACCTAGCGCCACTAGCACTTCTTCGCGATTTTGCGCAAGGAACATAGACAGTTCTTCACGCTTGGCTTCATCTTCGATCAGATCGCTATCTTCCAGTAAAACGAACAATTCGTCAGCCATATCCAGCATTTTGTCGTATGCGTCGGCTTCGGACTTAGAGGTGAAAGTCATCTTTTCTTCTCCGTTGCGCTCAACCACATATTTGACGATAACAGCCATGGTCACCCTCTCCGAAATTGATTAACTGGCTGTTTATACAGTAGCATAACAGGCCATGTCCAGTGATAAGCGTGTTAATGTGATGGCAAGAGAAAGATTTGCACAAATTTATGCCCGCGCGGCGGAACGCAAAGGGGGCGAGGCCGCATTGGAAGCCATGTTGGCGACACCGTTGTCGAATGACGCGTTGGCGGCGATTGGCGATGATCGTTGGTTAGCGGCGTTTAGCCAGAAGGTCTTCCAGTCCGGGATCAGCTGGCAGGTAGTGCGCAATAAGTGGCCGAATTTTGAGACGGTGTTTTTCGGGTTTGATATCGAAAAGATGCTGTTGATCCCCGATGACATGTGGGAGCGTAAAGCCACCGACCCCGGCATTATCCGCCATTTGGCCAAGGTGATGACCATTCCGGCTAATGCGCAGATGATCCATGATGTGGCGCGCCAGCATGGCTCGTTTGCCCGCTTTGTGGCGGACTGGCCCTCTAACGACATCATCGGTCTGTGGCGTTACCTGAAAAAACACGGTGCCCGTCTGGGCGGCAATATCGGTCCATATACCCTGCGCGTGATGGGCAAAGACACCTTCATTCTGAGTCAGGACACCGAAAGTTACCTGCGCCAGTGCGGGATCATTGACGGTGGCCGTGATACGCAAAAATCCCTCAAAGCGACGCAAGAGGCGTTCAATGCCTGGCAGGAAGAATCCGGCCGACCGTTGTGTCAGATCAGCCAAATCATTGCATTCAGTTGCGGCGATAACCGGCTGTAATTCACGACCTCTGGCGGGCTCAGTGATCCTGCCATTGCTCACAAAAGGCGATAAACAACTTCAGTAATGGGCTCTGATATTTCTCTTTGTGATAGAGCAGCCAATATTGACGGTGCATATCCAGCGGCGGCGTTAAGATCACCACGCGGTGATCTTTCACCGCATGTTCCACCGCTCGGCGTGACAAACAGGTGATGCCTAAATTGGCCGCCGTGCAGTTGATGATCGCTTCGGTATTGTTGAGCTCAAACGCCTGCTGCCAGTGTGCCAGGCGCGGGGCCAGTTTTTGTAAGAAAAACTCCCGCGTGCCTGAACCCGGTTCGCGTAAAATCCATTGGCTGTTTTCTAAATCCTGCAGACGCAATTCCGGCAGTTGTGCCAACGGGTGGGTGGGGTGACAGGCAATCACCATTTCATCGCTTAACCACGGCTGGACCGCCAAGTGATCCGCCTGTACCTTGCCTTCCACCAAACCGACATCCAATTCGAACTCGGCCAGCATGTGGCAGATCTGGGTGGTATTGGCAATATACAGCGACTGATCGCGATGGCCGGAGGATTCACGGAAATCACGTAACAAGAACGGGGTGACCTGATTGCCGACCGTATCACTGGAGCCTATTTTCAGCTTACCGGTGATCGGCCCTTCCTGACTGAACAGTTGCTCAATGTCCTGACTGCGGGCCAGCAGTTCATCGGCCAGTGGTAACAAGCGTTTGCCTTGCTCATTAATGATGAGGCGGTTGTTGTTGCGATCAAACAACTTATGACCGAGCTGTTTTTCCAGTTCCGATAACGCCATGCTGACGGCCGGTTTAGAGAGGAACAGCTTTTCTGCGGCGGCTGTGATCGTAAGTTCTTGAGCCACAGTGACAAACACATTGAGTTGGCGCAGGGCGATATTCATGACAGGGGCAGTTTCCGTTTATTCAGTGGCTCGAGAGGGGCTGTGCACGGAATGTGTTCAGCGATACTTAACTTACCTTTAAATATATTCAATTATCCTAAAACTCGCAATCTGCGTATACTGATCCCGAGATGAACAGCGACGGTGTGCACGGGCAGCCGGGGTTGGAGAGAAAAGAATGATCCGAACAGCAAAGAAAAAAGTATTAGGTGCACCAACGCCAATGGCGGGGTTGGCACTAGGCATTGCCAGCTTAGGCTGGTGTTGGGAAAATGCCGCGGATCTTCATGGAATGGGGCAGGTTACCGGAGCCGTCATCGCCAGCGCGTTGCTGATGGTGCTTTTGGTGAAGTTTTTATGTCATCCACAGGCGTTGTGGAATGATTTGAGCCATCCGGTGGTGGGCAGTGTCGTCCCAACCTTTGCGATGGCGACCATGGTGGTGTCAAAAGCGCTGGGGATGTATTTCCCGGTTGCCGGTCAGGCATTGTGGTTGTTTGCCGTGGTGCTGCATTTGGTGTTCTTGGGGCTGTTTGCCTACCACCGTGCCCGTGAGTTTGAACTGCACCACATGGTGCCAAGCTGGTTCGTTCCACCGATTGGTATCATTGTGGCGGATGTGGCCTTCCCGGGCGGCGAATTGCGTCCATTGGCAGAAGCGTTGCAATGGTTCGGTATGGGTGTGTATGCCGTGATGCTGCCACTGATGATTTATCGCTTGATGTTCAGCCATGAAATTCCGGATGCAGCGAAACCTACCATTGCGATCATGGCAGCCCCTGCCAGCCTGTCTTTGGCCGGTTACCTGACCATTACTACCACACCGTCTCCGGTTGTGATTGCGCTGTTGGCCGGTATTGCGGTACTGATGACCTTTGTGATTTATCTGGCGTTCTTCCGCCTGTTACGTTTGAGCTTCAGCCCGGGTTATGCGGCGTTTACCTTCCCGATGGTGATTGGCGCGACGGCACTGTTTAAAGTGGCAGCGTGGATGGGCACCCAAGGTTATGCGGCAGAATACATCGGCCAAGTGTCCACACTGGCACACCTTGAGTTGTACGTGGCGACAGCAGTGGTGAGTTACGTGGCTGTACGTTACCTGGCTTTCTACCGTCCCGTTTCTCGTGCGTGCCGTGCGGTGTTATCACCTTCTGCACATGCATAAAGACGAAGATACGCATCGGATATCCAGACTCCTTCCTAAACGGGCCTTCTCAGAGGGCCCGTTTTTTATGCGCCATTTTTAGGTGTTAGGTTTAGGTGCCAGATTTAGGTGCCATTTTTAGGTGCTAGGTCAAATGGGCTTTTTTCATGCCGTTTTTGTCTATGCTTTCTCCGTTTTACCCATGAAAACCGCATAACCGCACAGCGGTAAATTTGCGAGCGAGATAGCATTTGCAGGTGGTCGGGAGATAGGCGAGAATCATAAGACTTTCCCCCTGTTGCTGAGGCACTTGCGTGTTTACTGTCTACCATTCCAACCAATTGGATCTGCTCAAATCCCTGCTGGTCGAGCTGATCCGTCTTGAGCCCTTGGATAATCCGTTTGAGCAAGAGCAGATCCTGGTGCAAAGCCCGGGTATGTCACAGTGGCTGAAAATGGAGCTGGCGAAATCCTTTGGGGTAGCAGCCAACATTGCCTTTCCTCTGCCGGCAACGTTCATCTGGACCATGTTCACCGAAGTATTGAGTGACGTGCCGGAGCGCAGTGCATTCAACAAAGAATCCATGACCTGGAAGCTGATGCAGGTATTGCCCGCCCAGCTTGATCACGCCATGTTTGAGCCGCTCAAGCGTTATCTGGAAGATGATCAGGACGATCTCAAGCTGTACCAGCTGGCCGAGAAAATTGCCGATATCTTTGACCAGTATTTGGTGTACCGCCCAGAGTGGATCCAGCAATGGGAAGCGGGCGAAACCGTGGCAGAATTGGGGGATGAACACCCATGGCAGCCGGTGTTGTGGCAGGCGTTGTACGATCATACCCTGGCTTTGGGGCAGTCGCCGTATCACCGTGCCAACCTGTATGAGCACTTCATTGAAACCCTCCATAACTATGCCGAAACCGGCACGTTACCGGCGAATCTGCCAAAGCGTTTGTTTGTGTTTGGGATTTCCTCGCTGCCTCCGCGCTATATGGATGCACTGGCGGCGATGGGACAGCACATTGATGTCCATTTGATGTTCACCAACCCGTGTCGTTATTACTGGGGGGACATCCGCGATCGCAAGCATTTGGCGCGCCTGGCGGCCAAGCAGCGGATCCGTCTGCGCACGCTGGATGCTGATACGTTGCATAGCGGTACGTGGGAAGAGGGCACCGAAGACTACATCGCGCAGCTCAAAGACAGCGATGAAAGCCATTACGATGCCGACATGCACAACCACGTGGTCGGCAACAGCCTGCTGGCCTCGATGGGCAAACTGGGGCGCGATAACCTATACCTGTTGTCTGACATGCAGGTCAATGAAGTGGATGCCGGCTTCGTGGATATCGAGCCCGATTCTCTGCTGCACGCCATTCAGGCTGATATTCTGAACCTGACCGATCGCCAGAACGATGAGATCCTGGATAACAGCCAGCACAAATTCCCGATCGCCTTGGATGATCGCTCGCTAACCGTGCATGCCTGCCACAGCCCGATGCGGGAAGTGGAAGTGCTGCACGATAAACTGCTGGCGATGTTTGAGGCCGATACCAGTTTAAAACCGCGCGATGTGATCGTGATGGTGGCGGACATTAACGCCTACAGTCCGGCCATTCAGGCGGTGTTCGGCAACGCGCCGGGTCAGCGTTATATTCCGTTCTCGATTTCTGACCGAACGGCCGAGCAGGAAAACCCGATCCTGTTGGCCTTCTTGCGCTTGCTGGCGTTGCCGGAGAGCCGTTGTCATGCCTCTGAGCTGTTAGAGCTGCTGGAAGTGCCGGCCGTGATGCGCAAGTTCGGGTTTGACAGCGACAGCTTTGAAAAAATTAAACGTTGGATTGAAGAAGCGGGCGTGCGCTGGGGGCTTGATGCCCGTACCGCGAGCCAGTTTGATCTGCCGGAGCAGCAACAAAATACCTGGCTGTTCGGGATCCAGCGGATGTTGCTCGGTTATGCCATGCCGCACGATGCTGGCTTGTTTGACGGTATTTCTGCCTACGAGCAGGTACAGGGGCTGGATGCCGAGTTAGCGGGTCAACTGGCCGGCTTTATCGACCGTTTGGTGGCGTACCGTGAAGTGCTGGCTCAGCCACACACGGTCACGGAGTGGACTGCCCATCTGAGTGCGTTGCTGGACGATTTCTTGCTGGTGGAGCTGGAAGGAGAGCTGGTGCTTAAATCCATCCGTGATCTGCTTCATCGCCTGCAAGAGCAATTGAGTGATGCCGGTTTTGCCGCCGACATTACGCCAGCAGTGCTCAATCAGTACATGAAAGACAAGCTCTCTGGTGAGCGCGTCAGCCAGCGTTTTCTTGCCGGTCAGGTCAACTTCTGTACCCTGATGCCAATGCGTTCGATCCCGTTTCGCGTCGTGTGTTTGCTCGGCATGAATGACGGGGCCTACCCGCGTAATATTGCCCCGGAAGGGTTCGATCTCATGAATGGTCGCACCCGTGCGGGGGATCGTTCCCGCCGTGATGATGACCGTTACCTGTTCTTGGAAGCGATTCAGTCGGCGCAGGAAATTTTGTACATCAGTTATGTCGGCCGCTCGATTCAGGATAATGCTGAGCGCGTGCCGTCGGTGCTGGTGAGCGAGCTGGTGGAGTATTGTCAGCAGGGTTACTGTCTGGACGGCGATGCCGCGCTGCCGGTGGATCAGTCCGGGGAAAACATCAAAGTCCATTTGATCCAGCACCACCCGCTGGTGCCGTTCAGCCCGAGCGCGTTTGTCGGCGCGGAAGCCAGCTTTGCCGCCGAATGGTTGCCGGCAGCCTCACGCAGTGGTCAAGCCCCGCAAGCTTTCCAAATCGATGCCTTACCGGCTGACAGCCAAGATGATGGCCCGGTGCGCGTATTGGAATTGGCCGAATTGCAGCGTTTCTGGCGTTTGCCGGTGCGCTATTTCTTCAACCGCCGTCTGAAAGTCTTCTTTGAGCCGCCACAAGGGGTGATGGAAGATGACGAGCCGTTTGTGCTGAGTGGCTTAGAAAGCTACCAGTTGCGCGACACCCTGCTCGGCCTGTTATTGGAGGCGCGCCGCACCCAACAAGACGAGCACAAGATTTATCAGGCCTTTGCTGATGAGCAAAAAGCGGCGGGGCATTTGCCGATTGCCGCGTTTGGCGAGTTGGATTTGGCGGTTACGCGCGCCGAAGTGCTGGCGTTGGTCGACAGCATCACGCCGTATACCCAGCAGCCACAGGACGATCACGAAGTGGATCTGACCTTCACCGTTGGGGGGCACACCGTGCAGCTGCAAGGCTGGTTGAAGCAGCGTTATCAAGGCGGCTTGGTGCGCCATCGCAGCGGCAAAGTACGCCCGCAAGATCACCTGACGGCCTGGCTGGATCACCTGTGTTTGGCTGCGGCCGGCAAAGGGCAGGAAACCCATTTTATTGGTACCGATAAACACCTGAAGTTGAAGGTGGTGGAAGCGGCTCAGGCGCGTGCTTACCTGCAAGAGATGGTGGAACTGTTCTTTGAAGGCTTGAATAAACCGCTGGCCTTTTTCCCGAAAACCGCCAATGCCGGGATCACGGCGTGTATTGGCCGTGACGGCAGCTGGAAAGATGACGAGGACACGCGCGAAAAAGCCTTAAATAAAATGGCAGAGTGCTTCAATGACAGCTATCTGTTCCCGGGTGAAGGTAACGACACCTACATTGCGCGCGTATGGCCACAGTGGAACGATGAACTGGCGCAAGCCGCATCACAATTGGCCGGACGGGTATTACAAGCCGCGATATTAGGCAGTGAAGTGGTGGAGGATGACGCGTGATGCTGAATGTGTATCTACGGGATGGAGAGAAGAGATAGTGAAGCAAGAAGTAGTGTGGCCGTCAGCAAATCATTGTTATTTGTAGGGTGTTTGCTGTACGACCACCGGTGCAGAGGTAGACCAAGTTTCTGGCGGCGATACTAACCAATGCCAGATAGGCAAACCGTGAGAAAGTTCTCACAATAGGGGGACTATGATGTGTTTGCTCGGGTTTAAACTCAAACTAAGTGTTTGATCACACAGGTGGTGTGATCCTCATCACTGCTGATAAACGACAATAACGCGCCTTTGCGCTGCGAAGGCCACACAAGATGATCATTATGATCTTTCGGGATGCCGCATGAAAGGCCCCGAGGGATCCTTCATTGGAAAGACACGCCATGGATAACGTGAACGTTGCCAATACACTACAGCCGATGACTTTTCCGTTGCACGGGGCGCGCTTGATTGAAGCCTCGGCCGGTACCGGTAAAACCTTTACCATCGCCAGTTTGTACCTGCGCTTGTTGCTGGGGCACGGCAGCGATGCGAGCCGCCATGCGCAAGAGCTGACGGTGGAGCAGATCCTGGTGGTGACCTTTACCGAAGCGGCAACAGCCGAATTGCGCGACCGTATTCGTGCCCGTATTCATGATGCCCGTTTGGCGTTCAGTCGCGGCGTCAGTAAAGATCCGGTGATCGCCCCGTTGCTGGCGGAAATTCCCGATCACAAAGCGGCAGCGGCGATTTTGCTCAATGCCGAGCGCCAGATGGACGAAGCGGCCATTTATACCATTCACGGTTTTTGTCAGCGTATGCTGACGCAAAATGCGTTTGAATCCGGCAGCCGTTTTAACAACGAATTCATTACCGATGAAGCCCCGCTCAAGCAGTTAGTGGTGGCGGACTACTGGCGTCGTAATTTCTATCACTTACCTCATGGTCTGGCGAGTGAAGTACGCCAATTGTGGGCATCACCAGCCGCATTGTTGAAAGACATTGGCAACAGCCTGACCGGCGCGCCAGTCCGATTATCGGTGCCGCCATTAAGTGCGTCGCTTGAGCAATTACATGCCGACAACATGACCCGCATTGATGCGATGAAAGCGCTGTGGCGTGAGCATGCCGGGGATCTGGAAGCGGTGATTGCGGGCTCGGGCGTGAACAAGCGCAGTTACACCAAAAAAAGTTTGCCCGCTTGGCTGGCAGAGGTGAGCCAATGGGCCGCGCTGCCAACCGAGGATTACACACTGCCGGACAAGTTGGAGCGTTTTCATCAGCAAGTCTTGATTGAGAAAACCCCGAAAGGGGAGCCGCCGGTGCATGCGGTGTTTGAGGCTATCGCTGATCTATTGGATAACCCCGCTAACTTGCGTGATCCGTTGATCGCCCATGCTATCGAAGCGTGTCGTGTGCTGTTGGCACAAGCCAAAGCGCGTAAAGGCTGGTTGTCGTTTGATGACTTGCTGACCCAGTTGTCGGCAGCCATCGATCACGATCAGGACGGGTTGCTGACCAGCCGTATTCGCAGCCAGTACCCAGTGGCGATGATCGATGAATTCCAGGATACCGACCCGCTGCAATACAGCATTTTTAGCCAGATCTACCAAGAGCAGCCCGAATGCGGTTTGTTTATGATCGGGGATCCCAAGCAGGCGATCTATGCGTTCCGTGGTGCCGATATCTTCACTTATATTCAGGCCCGTCGTCAGGTGACCGATCACTATACGCTGGACACCAACTGGCGTTCTACGGCCGACATGGTGGCCTCGGTCAATACCATTTTTCAAACGCCGGACAGTCCGTTTATTTACGATCAGGACATTACCTTCCTGCCGGTGAACCACAGCCCGAAAGCAGCCGATCGCAGCTGGCATCTGGAACAGCAACGCCAACCCGCGCTGACGTTTTGGTTGCAAGGGGCCGAAGCGGGGAAACCTCTACCCAAAGGCAGTTATCAGGACGCCATGGCGACCGCGACCGCGGCGCAAATTCAGCACATTTTGACCGCCTCTCAGCAAGGTGCAGCGTACTTTGCCGATGGGGATGAGCACCATGCCATTGAAGCGGGCAACATTGCCGTGCTGGTACGTACCGGCAGCGAAGGCAAGTTGATCAAACACGCCTTGGCCGAGCAGGGTATCGCCAGTGTGTATCTGTCAAACCGTGACAGTGTGTTTTCCAGTGCGGAAGCGGCCGATGTGCAACGTTTGTTGCAGGCGGTACTGACACCGGAAGATGAACGCGCCTTGCGTGCGGCACTGGCCTCCAGCCTGTTTGCCTTAACAGCCGTCGAGTTAGATACCCTCAATAACAGTGAGATTGAGTGGGAAGCGGCGATCAACAGCTTTAAGGGTTTCCGCAAGTTGTGGCAGACCCGTGGCGTGATGCCGATGCTGCGCAGTGTGATGGCACAGCACCAAATCGCAGAGCGTTTGTTGGCCGATGAGGGGGGCGAGCGCCGTTTGACGGACTTGTTGCACCTTGGTGAGTTGCTGCAAGCGGCCAGCCAGACCCTCGACAGTGACTATGGTCTGCTGCGTTGGCTGGCTGAAAACATGGCCGAGCCTAACGGTAACGTCGATGAACAAATTCTGCGTCTGGAGTCTGAACGTAACCTGGTGCAGATCGTCACGATCCACAAATCCAAAGGCTTGGAGTATGACTTGGTGTTCATGCCGTTTGTGTGCAGCTACCGGGAAGTGGACAGCAAAGGGGAAGTGAAATACCACGACGAAGCCAACCATGAAACCGTCCTGGACATTGCCAAGCAAGCCGAAGCGATTGAGAAAGCCGACAAAGAACGTCTGGCCGAAGATTTGCGTCTGATTTACGTGGCCCTGACCCGCGCGGTGTACGGCTGTTATGTCGGTATGGCACCGGTGCGTAATGGCCGCAGCACCAAAGAGCCTACCGGTTTGCACCGTTCCGCGATGGGGCATCTGGTGCAAAACGGCGAAGCCGGTGGTGTGGATGCGCTGGAGTTGGCGTTGGCCAAACTGGCGGAAAGCGCGACCAGCATGGCAGTCGCTGAGCCGCCGGCACGGCCGGAGGAAAAGTGGCAGCCGATAGACGAAGGCGAGTTGCCCTTAGCGCCGCAGCCGTTTACCGCCTCGCTGGAACGTAACTGGTGGATGACCAGTTATTCGAGTCTGGTTAAGCAAGGCCATCAGGCGCACCATGACAGCAGTTTGGATTTACCGGGCTTTGATATTGATTCCGCCGTGGCAGCGACAGCGGACACCGTGGCGGGAGAGTTAGAGACCCTCTCTGATGATCTTACGCCTGTGCGGTCAATTTACACCTTCCCACGCGGGGCCAGACCGGGCACCTTCTTGCACACCGTGTTTGAAGAGATTGAATTTACTGCTCCGGTTGATAGCCCGGAGACAGTCGCTACGCTCACCACCTTGCTCGAGCGGGAACAATACGAGCTGGAATGGTTGCCGGTGTTGCAGCAGCTGATCCACGATGTGTTGCAGTGTCCGCTGGACGGTGAGGCGCTGCGCTTGGCAGAGAAGACCCCGACACAGCGTTTGACGGAAATGGAGTTTTTATTGCCGATCGAACTGCTGCAATCGTCGCTGCTGAACAAAGTGATCGCCAAGCACGATGACGTCTCTGCCCGCGCCGGTGAGCTCGGCTTTGCCACCGTCAGCGGGATGCTCAAAGGTTTCATTGACCTGGTGTTTGAGCATCAGGGCAAATACTACGTACTGGACTGGAAGTCGAACCATCTGGGGGATGAGGCCAGTGCCTACCACGGTGATGCATTGGTCGAGGCGATGCGCGATCACCGCTACGATTTGCAGTACCAGATCTATGCCTTGGCCTTGCAGCGCTTCCTGCGCAGCCGGATCCCGGATTATGACTACGAACGCCATTTTGGCGGGGTGTATTACTTGTTTTTACGTGGCATCGAAACGGGCAGCCGCAACGGTATTTTCTCTGCTCGTCCAAGCGCCGCGTTATTGGCTGATTTAGAACGTTTGATTGATGGA
Source organism: Photobacterium aphoticum (assembly GCF_001029435.1). Lineage (GTDB taxonomy): Bacteria > Pseudomonadota > Gammaproteobacteria > Enterobacterales > Vibrionaceae > Photobacterium > Photobacterium aphoticum. Next base: position 17,611 of record NZ_LDOV01000012.1, read on the forward strand.
GAGCCGCTGGATGCTTAAGCGATTAGAAACCCTGACCCAACAAGGGATCCTGCGTCAGCTGGACTATCAGTTTGCCAAATTCATTGCCCAGCGCAGTGAGCCAGCGCATGCGCCCTTGGTGGGATTGGTCGCGGCGCTGCTCAGTCATGAGTTAGGAAAAGGCCATGTGTGTTTGCCGCTGACGCGCTTATGCTCCTCGCAGGAGGGGGCGTCATCGGGCATGCGCACCAGTGCGGGGACCTTATCCCTGTTCGGCTTGCCGTCATCGGCCTCCATGGCGTTGATGGCGGATTTGCCAGCGCCAGAGAGCTGGGGGGCGATCTTGGCCACTTTGCCGGTGGTCGCCAACATGAATAACCCGTCGAGTTCGGAAAAACCGGCGCCGACGCCGTTGGTGTTGCAAGATGATCGCCTGTACCTGCACCGTTACTGGGCGTTTGAGCAGTTGATTGCGACTAAACTCAAAGCCGCCGCGCAGCCTTGTACAGAAGACTTGGACAAGCTGCCGGCCATGCTGGATGAGTTGTTCCCGCGCACGTATACCTACCTGATGCAGAGTCTGATACAACTGCGTCATGCGGAAGTGACCGATGGGGTACCCGTAGATACGCCTGCCCGCCGTCAGCAGGAAGTGTGTGACAAGTTAGATGTCGCGCAGCCAGAGCAGCTGGACTGGGCGGCGATTGATGCGGTGCTGACGCGTGCCGAGCGGGTTGACGGTTTGGCCGAGTTAGATCATTTAGTGCCGACCTCAGCGTGTTTGAATTGGCAGAAAGTCGCGGCAGCGGTGGCGATCACCCGCCAGTTTGCGGTGATCTCCGGCGGGCCGGGTACCGGTAAAACCACCACGGTGGCCAAGTTGTTGGCCGCATTGGTGATGCAGGCGGATAACCGTCAGCAGCGGGCGAAGAACGGCAGTGCCAGTGATTCGGGTATGAGTGATGCACACAGTGAGGCCGATGAGATGGCCACACCGACCATCAAGCTGGTGGCGCCGACCGGTAAAGCGGCCGCGCGTCTGACTGAATCCATCGGTTCAGCGATCCAGTCATTGCCGGTGTCACCGTCGGTGCGTGAGCGTATTCCGACTCAGTCGAGTACCTTACACCGCCTGTTGGGCTCGGTACCCAATCAGGTGGAGTTCCGTCATCACAAAGATAACCCGCTGCACTTGGATGTGCTGGTGGTCGATGAAGCCTCGATGGTGGATTTGCCGATGATGGCACGTTTGCTTGATGCGCTGCCGCCCCATGCCAAACTGATTTTGTTGGGGGACCGCGATCAGCTGGCCTCGGTGGAAGCCGGTGCGGTACTCGGGGATATCTGTGCCTTTTCCCATCAGGGGTACAGCGCGGCACAGGCGCAACAGTTGAGCCACTTAACCGGCTATCAACTGCGTGCTCATTCGGGATCTGATACGCCGCTCAGCCCGATTGCAGACAGCCTGTGCATGCTGCAAAAGAGTTACCGTTTCCATGCCCAATCCGGGATTGGACAGCTGGCCAAAGCGATCAATGCCGGTCGTCCGGATCGGGTCGAGATGGTGTGCCAGCAAGGGTACAAAGACATTCAGCATTATGCGCTCAGTGCCGAGAGCTATCAGCGCATGATCAACATGACGGTGCTGTTCTATCGCCATTATCTGGATCTGATTGAACAGCAGGCCGAGCCCAAAGCGGTGCTGGAGGCGTTTGCATCGGTGCGTTTGTTGTGTGCCTTGCGGGAAGGCGATTTTGGTGTCACAGGCTTGAACCAGCGTATTGAGCGTGAGTTAGTCCGTGCCGGCAAAATCAGCCAGACGGAAGATACCTGGTATGTGGGGCGCCCGGTGATGATCACCCGTAATGACCACGGTCTGGGACTGTTTAACGGCGATATCGGTATCGCGATGATGGCGCCGGCGGATCCGGAGGCGGGCACAGCGGCGACCTTGCGGGTCTATTTTGATATGCCGGACGGCACCATTCGTAGCGTGTTACCAAGCCGTCTGCCGGAGCATGACACCGTGTATGCCATGACCATCCACAAGTCGCAGGGCTCCGAGTTCAGCGATACTGTGATGGTGCTGCCTACGGACTTTAGCCCAATCCTGACCCGTGAGTTGGTATACACAGGCGTGACTCGTGCCAAAGCGCGCTTGTATCTGTTTGCCCAGCCAGAAGTGAACCAGCGTGCCGTGCGTTTGCGTACTGAGCGTGCCAGTGGCTTGGCGGCATTGTTAGCGTAGGTCGATGGTTTTCGCCAGAGTCTGCTTGAAAACACTACACCCGCCTTGTGCGGGTGTTTGTTTATGGGGGAGGAATAAAAACGGCGACTTGCGCTATTTGGCGATGAGGGCATCAAACAGCCAATAGTTAACCGGATTGTCCGGACACTGGCCGGGGCCACATTCGACAAAGGTGCCGACCACATTCAGGAACACGGTGATCATTGCCAGCAGGCAAGCGAAGCGTCCAAAGCCATTCATGGTATAGGTTTGAGCGGGTTTATCGTTGTGACTGTTCCACAGCATGAGCAACACGGCGACACCGAGTATCGTCGCGCCGAATAAGACAAACGCCCACGTGTAATAGTGCATGCCAAAAATGGGGCTGCCGTAGCCTGGCGTACCGGGGATCACATGCAGAGACACCTGACGCAGTGAGGTAATCGCACCAAACAAGGCACCAATCAGTACCACGCCATAATGGCGTTGTTGCGGGCCGTGCAAGACATTGAGCATGAACCCAAACATGACCATACCAAAGCCGATGCGTTGCAGCAGGCAGAGTGGACAGGGCAATTCATCCCAGGCGATTTGCAGTACAAAGCCGATTAACAGCACGACCGTGATGCCGAGCAACCCGAGGGTATTGAGCAGGGTGACAGACGAAAGGTTCATGGCTGCCTCCTACAACAAAATCGACAAACTATCGGTGGCATGATGGTGAAACCAATACAGGCCGACAATCACCGAAACGCCAAAGAAGAGGTAGCTGGTGGAGAGATGGTTGCGGTAGGCACACCACATGGCGATAAACAGCAACAGGAAGATCAGACTCATCATCGGACGCACACCTCATTGGTCAGCCTCTACGTTATAGGTAGAGTCTAGAGAGTGTGCCCCCGATGGGCTGTATCATTGTTTGGAGCGTGCGTGTGCACGCCAAATGATGATTAGAGCGAGGTGATCAATATCTTCGAGCAACGCTGGAAGTTATACAGGGCTTTTTTCGCCACCGGTAATTGCTCGACGCTGCATTCCACAAAGCCTTGCTCTCGGAACCAATGCAAACTGCGGGTGGTGAGAACAAACAAGGTCTTGAGCCCTTGCTCTTTGGCTTGATGACGCAGGTGAGCCAGCATGGCGGCGCCTCGGTCAGAGTCGCGAAAATCCGGATGCACCGCCACACAGGCCATTTCCGCCATGCCTTCTTCCGAGAACGGGTACAGGGCGGCACAGCCGATGATCAGGCCATCGCGATCCACCACGGTGAACTGTTCAATTTCTTGCTCCAGTTGTTCCCGAGAGCGGCGAACCAGAATGCCTTCTTGTTCCAGCGGGCGGATCAATTCCAAAATCCCACCGATGTCATCAATCGCCGCCTGGCGGATCTGCTCAGCACTTTCCATTACGACTTGCGTGCCGATCCCGTCAAACGAGAACAGCTCTTGGATCAGGGCGCCATCTTCGGTGTAGCTGATCAAATGACAGCGTGGCACACCGGCGCGACAAGCGGTAATAGCGCCCCGTAAAAAGCGTCCTGTCCCACTGTCCTCGGCACGTTGGGCCACCAATTTATCCAATTCACGCTCCGCTTCACGGGGTAGCATTTCGGTAAAGACCACGCCGTCTTCGCTCAGTACTCCTTGTTCAGAGCAAAAGCCAATCAGCTTGTCTGCTTTGAGTTTGATCGCCAGTTGAGTCGCAATCTCTTCAGAGGTCAGGTTGAAACACTCACCGGTGACCGAGCTGGCAATCGGGCCCAGCAGCACCACCGATTGCTGGTCGAGCTGGCGATGAATGGCGTCGATATTGATCCGGCGAATTTTACCGCTGTGGGCATAATCGATGCCGTCATCGACCCCAAGCGGCTGGGCAATGATGAAGTTACCACTGACTACATTGACGTGGGCACCGGCCATCGGCGTATTGTTCAGCCCCATTGAGAAACGGGCAGTGATGTCGAGTTGTAATTGCCCGGCGGCTTGCTTGGCCAGCTCTAAGGCGCGGGCATCGGTGATACGGACGCCTTTGTGGTAAGGGGTCGGGTAACCGGCTTGTTCCGTCAGCAGGGAAATTTGTGGGCGTGCCCCGTAGACCAGCACAATACGCAGCCCTAGGCTGTTGAGCAGGGCGATATCATTGACGATATGTGGAAAATTATTGTGGGCAATGGCTTCTCCCCCGAGCATGATCACGATCGTTTTACCGATGTGCGCATTCAGGTAAGGGGCGGACTGACGAAACCCTTTGACCAAAGCGGTACTTCTAAATTTCACCGTAGACTTCCTTGTGACAGTGCGTAATTGACAAAATAAGCATAATTCCTCTATCTGCTCATTTATTTATCAATTATTATGCAGTTTAAGTCAATAAAAATTCTGTTTGATTTTTAATTAAAGCGATGATTTTTTGGACTGAAGATCCCGTTATGGCGTTTTAGGGATGCATGGCCGATGGTGAGGGCTTACTCTATACCTTCTTACCATGATGGGGCGTGCAGGGCGGCATGCCGTTTCGGATTTTTCTGTCTGACTGCTGTGTTGGGTAACGTGATGGCAAAGCAAAAAAAAGGTTCAGCACACCGTATCACGTTACGACAAGTGACGGGGCTGGTGGTTTTTGTCGGCATTATGGCTTGGGCTGGCGTGATGCAATTGTTTGAACGCGGACAATCTGTGCCGATGCCGAGCTTATACGGTACCTGGGTTGAACAAGATGTGGCGCCGTATTTGGCGGACAGCTTTGAGTTACGCCCTTCCGGGGTGTTTGTCGCAGGACGGCAAATCAATACCCACTATGCGTGGGATGGCAGCAAGCTGGAATACCGTCTGGGGGATGAGATTTATTCCTATCTTTTCTTATCAGGACAGCTGGTACGTCAACAGCCTGCCCATTACATCTCAACCTTTACCCGCCGTTAGGCTCGGGTGCTTTTTCCTCTTTCTGTTTTTCTTTGGGTCTTTCCCTTTTCTCTTCTCAGGTTATGGCCTTTTCGGTGGGGCGTTTCGCGACCGTGTTTAGGGCAAACTGCGCAGCAATTGATTGACCGTGGCCTGGCGCATCGCCACCTGACGCATGATGTCGGCGGTGTTAGCACTGCCGCCCAAGCAGCGTTGGATCACCGTGTTGATTTGATGCGGCGAATTCCCCTCGCTGGCTAAACTGCGGATCCATTGGTATTCCAGTGAATTGATATTGAGGAGGGTGTCTTTGCCGATTTTCAGAGGTTGGTGCATGGGACGTTCCTTGTTTTTGCTTGGTGACATTCCTGTTACGCTTTTATTAAAACGAATGTATGTGACACAAATATGACATCTTGCGCATATTGATCGTGGCGTATGCCGAGATCCCTACCTGACGCTGACAACCTGCCCGTTTGGATCGGTAATAATCGCCGCACACCAATTGTTATTGGGCTTCCGGAAGGAGTTCGTTACACTGGTGCATATATCGTATTCATTGACATAACTTCATAGGTTTCTTGTGTTTCGCAAAGCAACGATAGCACTGTTAATTTTGGGTTTGGCCGGGTGTGCCAGGCCAACCGATCGTGGTCAGCAATACCTGGATGGTGAGTTTGATCAGGTATTAAATCCGGTTTCTGAGGTGCAGTCTGAAGCACCGCGTGATTTCAGCCGATTCCAAGGTCAAATGACCAAAGTATTAGAACGTTCGCCGTCGATGGCTGCGAAATACCAAGCTTTATACCAACAGGTGACAGACTGGGCGACCCAGAGTGGTGATCCGAGTACGCTGGCCAATTACGGTATTGATGTGGCGCAGATGGGCGGCGGTGACGGTTACGGCAACGTGATGTTTACCGGTTACTTTTCGCCGGTGATTGAATTGCGTCATGAACCGGATGCCAAGTACCGTTATCCGGTGTATGGCATGCCAAAGTGTGATGAACGTTGCCCAAGCCGTGCAGAGATTTATTCAGGGGCCTTGAATGGTCAAGGGCTGGAATTAGGTTACAGCGATTCCATGCTGGATATTTTCATGATGGAAGTACAGGGCAGCGGCTTTGTTCATTATGACGATAACGATGAGCTGGAATACTTTGCCTACAACGGGAAAAACGGCCATCGTTATGTCAGCATCGGTAAAGTGCTGATTGAGCGCGGTGAAGTGCCACGCGAGAAAATGTCGTTAAAAGCGATTGAAGAGTGGGTAAACCAGCACGACGAAGCCGCCGTGCGTGAACTCCTGGAGCAAAACCCGTCGTTTGTGTTCTTCAAACCGCAGGATAATTTGGATGTGATGGGCACCGCAGGCATTCCTCTTCAGGCCTTTGCATCTGTGGCGGCTGATCGTAAATACCTGCCAATGGGCAGCGTGTTGCTGGCGGAAGTGCCGCAGTTGGACGAGCAGGGCAAGTGGAACGGCAAGCATGTCATGACCTTGCTAATGGCACTGGATACCGGCGGGGCGGTGAAGAAAAACCACCTGGATCTGTACCATGGCATGGGCACGCAGGCGGGTATTGATGCCGGTCACTACAAACACTTCGGCCGTGTGTGGAAGTTAGATTTGCACGGTACGCCAGCGGCACCCGCAGCCAAGTAAGCACCCGCCCAATGGCCGAGTGGCCACACAAACTGGACAATCCTGATAAGAGTGCGTATAAATCGCACTCTTTCTTTTTGAATGTGTGAAACATAGCGCGGACAAGCCATGCGAGAATTAGATACGCCAGCCTCAGACAGTTATAACCAACGTTTTGGTGGCACCCGCCGCCTGTACGGCAACAGTGAAGTCGAGATCTACCGTGCCGCGCACGTGTGTGTGATCGGTATTGGCGGAGTCGGCTCGTGGGCCGTTGAAGCACTGGCCCGTTCTGGGATCGGTGAGCTGACACTGATTGATATGGATGACGTGTGTGTGACCAACATTAACCGTCAGATCCATGCGATGACCGGTACCGTCGGCCAGAGCAAGATTGAAGTGATGGCAGAGCGTGTGAAGTTGATCAACCCGGAATGTAAGGTGAATTTGATCGACGATTTCATCACGCCAGAAAACATTGCTGGCTACATCGACAACCGCTTCGATTACATTCTGGATGCGATTGACAGCATGAAGCCGAAAGCCGCGCTATTGGCGTACTGTAAGAGCAACAAGCTGAAAGTGATCACCACCGGTGGGGCGGGCGGTCAGATGGATCCGACCCAAATTCAGATCACCGATTTGACCAAGACGATTCAGGATCCGTTGGCGAAGAAACTGCGTGACACGCTACGTCGTCACCATAACTTCCCGAAAAACCCGAAACGCAAATTTGGCATCGATTGTGTGTTCTCGACCGAGCACTTGAAGTACCCACAAGCGGACGGCAGCGTATGCAGCGCGAAAGCGTCAGCGGAAGGGCCGAAGCGTATGGACTGTGCCAGTGGCTTTGGTGCGGCGACCATGGTGACTGCGACCTTTGGTTTTGTCGCGGTATCACGCATTTTGCAAAAGCTGGTAGAAAAGCACTTATCGAAGTAACGTCGAGACGAAGAGACAACAAAAAAGCGAACACCGAGGTGTTCGCTTTTTTTATGGCTGTTGTCTGAGAAGCGCTAGTGGGCTTCCGCCAGCGCTTTGATTTGCTCCACAATGGCTTTCAGGCCGTTGCCGCGTGACGGACTCAGGTGGGCCAGTAAGCCAAGGCTGTCAAAGTAGCCGTCGATATCAAAGGCACGGATCTGCTCAGCGGTTTTCCCGTCATAAGCAGCCAGCACGAGTGTGATCAGGCCACGTACAATGCGGGCATCGGAATCAGCCGCAAAGTGGAACACGCCGTCAGCTTGCTGGTGGGTCAGCCACACCTGGCTTTCACAACCGCTGACTTTCAGGGTATCCAGTTTGAAGGTATCCGGCAGGGCCGGCAGTTGTTTACCCAGCTGGATCACTGTGCGATAGCGATCTTCCCAGCCGTTGGCCGCCGCCATCTGCGCGACAATCATTTCGCTGGTAATGTCATGACCAAAAGGGTGAGAGGGAAAGCTCATGGGATCTCCTAAAGCAGGCTACAGGCTTTTTGCAGGGCAGCAATAAAGCGTTCAACATCTTGTTCAGTATTATACAGCGCCAACGACACACGCAGAGTGCCGTTAACGTGCAGGGCATCCATCATCGGATGGGCGCAGTGGTGACCGGCGCGCAGGGCAATGCCTTGCTGATCCAGCAGGGTCGCAATGTCCTGATGGTGTACGCCATCCACCACAAAAGAAAACAGGCTGGCATGGGGCTGCAGGCCAATAATGCGCAGATCGTCAATATCTGCAATACCGGCCAGTGCCATTTCACGCAGGCGGTGAATATGCGCTTCACTTGCGTCGCGATCTAACCCTTGCAGCCACTCAATGGCCGCCGCCAGAGCCAGACTGCCGGCCACATTCGGGGTGCCAGCTTCAAACTTGCCCGGTAAGCCCGCATAGGTGGTGCCGGCAAAGCTGACTTTTTCCACCATCTTGCCGCCGCCGTGCCACGGTGGCATCGCTTCTAATAAGGCTTGTTTGCCGTACAGAACACCAATGCCCGCCGGCGCATAGATTTTGTGGCCGGAGAACACATAGAAATCGGCATCCAGCGCTTGCACGTCCACGGTTTCGTGGGCGACCGCTTGGGCACCATCAATCACGGCAATGGCCCCGACATCATGCGCAGCGTGGATCATCGCTTCAATCGGATGGCGAGTGCCGGTGACATTGCTGACATGGGCCACGGCCACAATTTTGGTGTTCGGGCTCAGCAATTGGTAATAGGCCTCCAAATCCAGCGTACAGTCCGCTTTCATTGGAATTTTCACCACGCGTGCGCCTGTCTGCTCGGCCACCATTTGCCACGGCACAATGTTGGCGTGGTGCTCCATTTCGCTCACCAGGATCTCATCGCCCGCTTGCAACGTGTGGCGGGCGTAAGTGTTGGCGATCAGGTTCAGGGCTTCGGTGGCGCCACGGGTCCAGATAATTTCTTTGCTCGATGCCGCGTGCAGGAAGTGCTGCACCGTTTCGCGGGCACGTTCAAATTGCACGGTGGCCGCTGCGGTCAGGCTGTGACTGCCTCGGTGCACATTCGCGTTTTGTCCTTGGTAATACTGGCTGATCGTGTCGATCACGGCGCGCGGCTTTTGGGTGGTCGCGGCACTGTCCAGATAAACCAAAGGTTGGCCGTTGCTCTCTTGAGAAAGAGCCGGAAATTGTTGGCGAATGTGGTCGATAGTAAATTGGGCTGTCATGGTGGATCACGTTGCAAAGAGACAAGGGAGGGGATCATGCGGTGAAAACCGGCTCAGGGCAAGTGTTTCTCCGCCTTGCTATCATTTTATACCGAAGTCCGGTTCACCGTCAGTGCCCAGAGCAAGATCGAAAGGGAGAGGTGTGATAGGGTAAAAAAAGGATAAAAAAAAGCACTGCGTTGGGGCGCAGTGCTAAGAATAAATTTTGACAGACAGGTCAAAAATACAGGAAGTAAAAGTGGTAGATTGACTACCTGTCCGGCACAACCCGGACAATATGCAAACACAACATCGCAACAATGTTTAAGACCAAATGCCAGAGGGCTGAAAACTTGGCCTGCCTCACCGTTGCGAGGCAAATCATAGGGTTTATATGGCACTTGAACAATGGACAATTTATAATGTTTACCATAAAAAAAACTAATGCAGGATAGCCATGTCTAGACGTCTCCCGCCGCTCAACTCACTGAAAGTGTTTGAGGCTGCCGCACGCCATCTCAGTTTTACCCGCGCCGCTGAAGAATTATTTGTCACACAAGCGGCAGTCAGCCATCAAATTAAGGCGTTAGAAGAATTTTTAGGGCTGAAACTGTTCCGTCGACGTAACCGTTCGTTGCTGCTAACGGAAGAAGGGCAAAGCTACTTCCTTGACATCAAAGACATCTTTTCGGCCATTGCAGAGGCCACTGACAGGGTGCTTGAGCGTGGCTCGAAAGGCGCATTAACCATTAGTTTACCTCCTAGTTTTGCCATTCAATGGCTGGTGCCGCGTCTGGCGGATTTTAATGAGCAACATCCGGATGTCGATGTACGCATTAAAGCGGTGGATCTGGATGAAGGCTCGCTGACTGAAGATGTGGACGTGGCGATTTATTACGGTCGGGGCAACTGGCCGGGCCTGCGTGCCGATAAACTGTACCAAGAATTCTTATTGCCGGTGTGTTCACCGATGTTGCTGACCGGCCCCAAACCGCTACGCACCTTGGATGACTTGAAATTACATACGCTATTGCATGACACCTCGCGCAAAGAGTGGAAAAACTATGTGCGTCAGCACGGTATTGAAGGCACGAACGTCAACCAGGGGCCGATTTTCAGTCACTCCACCATGGTGTTGCAAGCGGCGGCGCACGGACAGGGCATCGCATTGGGGAACAATGTACTGGCACAGCCCGAGTTGGATGCGGGCCGTTTGGTGTGCCCGTTTGATGAAGTGCTGATGAGTAAAAACGCCTTCTATGTGGTGTGTCAGGAACGTCAGGCGGAAACCGGCCGTATTCAAATTTTCCGTGACTGGGTACTGGCTAAAGCTGCCCGCGAGCAGGAAGATTTGCCGGATCTGGAAACCGGTGACGATAACGCCGTGTTGGCCGAATCAGGCGCGGAAGCGGGCACAGGACGTGACGGCAATGAGTGAGACGACAGCAGCGATGACAGAATATCGGATTGATACGCCGGCAGACGGCCAGTACCGCGCGACCTTTTTATTTGCCCACGGCGCCGGGGCTGGCATGGATCATCCGTTCATGACGGCGGTGGCCCAAGGTTTGGCCGCCAAAGGGATCCGCGTGGTGCGGTTTGATTTTCCTTATATGGTGAAGCGCCGGGAAGACGGCAAAAAGCGTCCGCCGGATCGCCAGCCGAAATTGTTGCTGGATTTTCAGCGTCATATTCAGGCGTTCGCCCAAGAGGCCGCGCAAACCGGAACCGCATTAGTGATCGGCGGCAAATCCATGGGCGGTCGCATGGCCAGCTTGATGGTATCGCCAGAAGCGGAGGCCGCGCCAGAGGTGGAAAACTGTCAGGCGTTGGTGGCTGGTGTGGCTTGTTTGGGCTTTCCGTTTCATCCGCCGGGTAAACCGGAGAATTTCCGTGGCGATCACCTCAAGAGCACGACACTGCCCACCCTGATCTTACAAGGTGAGCGTGACACCTTTGGTACCCGCGAGGAAATGGCACAGTGGCCGTTGTCAGATACTGTGAATACATTCTTTTTGCCTGATGGCGATCACAGCTTCAAACCGCGTAAAGCATCCGGCCACACGGAAGCGGGCAATATTGCACTGGCCGTGAATGCATTGGCTGACTTTATTGAAACGTGCATGAAACCGGTATGACGCATGCATCGCACGTGCAATGCGCGTATAAATGTCATGAAAGACAGCGATAAAGAAGGAATGAACTCGTGACTCAACAAGTGTCATCGCAATCGTCACTACAACCGTCACCGCAATGGGAACCGCAATCGGCTATGAGTCGGTTTTTATTGGTGTTTGCTGCGCTCAGTGGTGCGGTCACCGTGTCATTGGGGGCGTTTGCTGCCCACGGATTGAAAGCCCAATTATCGCCGTATTTACTGGGCGTGTTTGAAACGGGCGTGCAGTATCAGGCGTGGCATACCCTGGCGATAATGGGATGCGTAATATTGTCACGCATTCTTGGATCAAAACAGGTATTATACGCAGCCCTGTTTTTTGCCGTCGGGATCTTGTTCTTCAGCGGCAGCCTGTATGCATTGGCGTTAACGGGTATTAAGTGGTTTGGCCCCATCACTCCGATGGGAGGCGTCTGTTTTATTATTGGCTGGGTAGCGCTTGCAGTGGCTGCCTGGCGATCAGCTTGAGGGTTGAAAGTGAATCAAGTTCTGTTGTACTGCCGTCCCGGTTTCGAGAAGGAATGTGCCGGTGAAGTTCAAGACAAAGCAAATACGCTGGAGTTGTATGGCTTTCCTCGGGTAAAGAATAATACCGGTTATGTGATTTTCGAATTCTACACACCGGGCGATGCGGATAAGTTTATCCAGCAGCAGCCGTTTGCTGAGCTGATCTTTGCTCGTCAAATGCTGGCGGTACAACCGCTGTTGACCGATTTGCCATCGGACGATCGTATTTCGCCGATTTTGGAAGCGGTGGAAGATTTCCCGCGCTGTGGCGATCTGCGTGTTGAAACGCCGGATACCAATGAAGCGAAAGAGCTGTTGAAGTTCTGCCGTAAGTTTACTGTGCCATTGCGCCAAGCCATGCGTGGTAAAGGCGTGTTGTACCACAAAGACAACGCGAAGAAGCCGGTATTGCACCTGTGCTTTATTGCCCCGGGTTGCTGTTACGTGGGTTACTCGTACAGCCACAACAACTCCGCGTTCTTCATGGGCATTCCGCGTTTGAAATTCCCGGCAGATGCCCCAAGCCGTTCAACGCTGAAACTGGAAGAAGCCTTCCATGTGTTTATTCCACGCGAAGAGTGGGATGAGCGTTTGGCACCTGGCATGTGGGGTGTAGACTTGGGCGCATGTCCGGGCGGTTGGACGTACCAGTTGGTGAAGCGTTCGATGTTCGTTCACGCGATCGATAACGGCCAGATGGCACAAAGCCTGATGGATACCGGTCAGGTGAAACACCACGAAGTGGATGGCTTTAAGTTTGAGCCGCCACGTAAGAACGTCACGTGGATTGTGTGTGACATGATTGAAAAGCCTGCCCGCGTGGCGCACCTGATGGGTGACTGGCTGATCAAAGCATGGGCAAAAGAAGCAATCTTCAACCTGAAACTGCCAATGAAAGGCCGTTATGATGAAGTACTGCAGGACATTGAGAACCTGAAAGTGTACTTGATCCAAAATGGCGTGAAGTTCAAGCTGCAGGCTAAACACCTGTACCATGACCGCGAAGAGATCACGGTACACATCCAGCGTCTGGATAACCGCTCACCGTACTAAGTAGGGTCGCGCAATAATACGAATATAGAAAGGTCGCCAAGGCGGCCTTTTTTTATATTTATAAAATAAGGGTTGTCGACATTTTTAAGTCAAATAAATGACTGTTACGCCAAAACTTTGAATATATTTTGTGAATGAGACAAACGCTGATAAATAAATATAAAAAGGCGAGGCTTTCTTATGAATTAAGATCACAAAAAATTATTTTGCGGCATGGCAGGGAATCTTCCATGCACTATTATACTTTCATCAATTAATAGCCAATGTGTCATGTAATACGTCGCTTGTCGGAATATTCTGACAACGCGTAGGAAATATGACATTAAATGTTTAATTGTATTTACCAGAATGATGATGTTTCTCTATTTGTTTCTTGTTTTATAAATAGCGATATTTCATCGCGATAGTTATTGTCCTTTATATTTAATTCCGACGTGTGGGCCATTTATTTGGCAGGACGTTGCACATTTTAAAACTCTCATTTGTCGTTCTAATACCCATTCTAACACCGACGGATAAAGAGATATAAAGGACAGCTGATCATTATTATTTTTTAGTCAGAAGGAAAGTATGACAATGCACAAGACAGGTATGAAGTTTTCATTATTAGCCATGTCAATCATGGCATCAGGCATGGTCAATGCCAGCCAGAGCCAGCCAGAATACATTGAGATCATGAATGATACCGCGCGTAAGATTGAAGCGCGTTTGGCGGAACTGAACCAGTTCGCAGTATCACCGGATTACCTGTACACTATTGATCAGGTCGACTTCCCTGCGTCACACGTACCGGCTTTTAGTAACGGTAAGTACCTGTCTATCAACGGCATTGTTTACCCTGTCACGACAGATAACACGGTTTCTGCACCGATGCGTCATTGGTCGGATGAAAGTGCGATGCGCAACCTGTTCAGCTTCTTGGGTGATGAGTGGGAGTTGGGCTGGTACCAAGGCGGTATCACTTTCGTGAATAAGACATTCGGTAACTACGATTACGGCAACGGCTGTTTGCTTGAGTACTACCCGATGGCAGATCATATTCCGGGTGAATACATCAATAAAGATTACGGTCTCGTGCGTGAATTAGAAACGTGTTTCGACAATTCAATGGGTGATCGTCCTGTTTATGAAGCTGAGCGTGTGAACCCTCACCACTTTGCGGTACATGCACAATATGCCAACTTCATTGCTTTGGAAGATTACAAGAACCAATTAATTGCCGCACATTCACCGCGTGCCCATTACGGTAAAATTGCGAACCCTGTGATTGGTTTCTACGATCAGAAAACCGGTCAAACCGATAAAATTACGGCGATCAGCAAAGGTCGTCCGTACACCACCATTAATGATATCCGTCGTCACGGCGAACAATTATATGTATCGGCAGTAACGGCACATAACCGTGTTGATATTTTCGATATTGAAACGAAAGAATACCAATATTCTCTGGGTATTAACCTAGAGGGTGCGGCGAAAATTGCAGTATCAGATCAATACGTATTGGTGAGCGGCAAGAAAGGCATTGCGGTTTACCACAATGTGACCGCTGAAAAACACGAAATTAAAGAGGTGAAGCCGTTTGCGTACCTAGTAAATAACGGTGCGCACAGCCTAGAACTGCTGGGTAACAAACTGCTGGCGGCATCAAGCACGGGTTATGCGGTTTATGATTTGGCTTCACTGTCTGAAGGTCAAACGCAAAAAGCCATGGTGGAAGCACCGGTAGGCTTTGCCACGATTGATGTGAAAGGCAACCAGCTGATCGCAAAACAAAGCCAGCGCGTGGCGATGTATGACATCGAGAAATTCATCGCTGACGGCTACCGTTTCAAAGAAGCGGCACAAGCGGTGTACCAAGTAGATGGTCAGCACCTGAGCGCAAAAGATTTGCTACTGACAGATCACGGTTTCGTGACCCTGACTGACTCTGTGACGACCCATGTACACACGATCAATGCCGTGACGTTCACGCCAAACGTATCGGTACCTGAAGCAGCATTGACCTTCTCGGCTCTGCCAGCAGAAGCGACCGTGACCTCTGTGCTGCAAGACGGTGAAGGTGCCAGCGTACTTTCTCTGGTTGCGAACACTCGTTCTATGTTGAACGTACGTCTGCTAGACCGTGACACCGTGGAAATCACCAACTTCACAGAAGTGGACATGGCCAATGTGGCGTTGGATATCACGGCGCAAAACCAGTACAACTGGGCGCGTTTGGGTCAGCTAGATCGCCTGCCTGCACACACGCGCATTGTGTTGCCAATCACAGCACTGAATGCCGACAAGCGTTTTAACACAGTAGATGGCAGCGGTGTGTACGATTACAGCGGCATGCTAAAAACCATGCAAGGTGTGAGCGGTGCTTACGGCCATGAAGGCACTCAAAACGTCTTTACGTCACGCTTTAGCACCACCACGGAGCATCCGTTGTTGGATAAGCTAGCAGCGATCACGGCAAACTGGGACATCGAGTTCACTGACCGTACCATCTTCGATACACAAGAAGCGGAGTGGGATGCCAACAGCGCGAAGCGTCACATGGAATTGCTGACGAACATGGCTTACATCATGTCGAGCGATGCCTTCAAGCAGAAGCTGATGAACTACAAAGCGACTTACGGTCACGATATGCAGATCGGTCCAAACGTGTTGAAGACAGAGAGCGAGTACGCGAACTTCCTGAACATCACGCTGGGTGAGAACGGCTTTACTAACTTCCGTAAAGCGGAAGACTTCCAGAACCCGTACGGCATCGTGGGTCGTCGTGGCACCATGTTTGGTTTGTCAGATGAAGAGCTGGATCGTATCGACCGTGGTGATGTGAACCGTTTTGCTCACTACATGGCTGAGCAGCTATCACGTAACTACTACATGGACTGTACGCCAACACCATGTTCGTGGAAAGAGCAGCATCTGGCGAAGCTGATCATGGATGTGATGACAGAACTGACGGATGCCGGTGATTTGCCTTACCACCAGTAAGCGCATCATTACCGCACTAAACAAAGCATAGCGAGTTGTTCCCTCGCACAATAAAGCCACTCTTCGGAGTGGCTTTTTTCGTTACTCTTTTTTGTTACTGAAGACGCGGTATTTCTGTGCGCTTTCAGTGTATCGGTCAGGCTTCTGTTGGCTGATAGCGAATGTCTTGCAGGTTGAAGCCCAGTGTCAGATCCGTCTTCAGGCTGGCGACCTGTTTACAGGCAATGGCGCTGTCACGGTGTGCATCGATTTTCTTCTGCCATTTAGCCGGCAGATCGTCGGCGGCCAGAATCGCTTCCAAAGAAGGATAAAGGCTCAGCAGCTCAGTGGCCGCTTTCGGTCCAATGCCCGGCACGCCCGGGATCTTGCTGGAGCTGATCCCGGCCAGTCCCCAGTAATCAGTCAGTTGCTCGGGTTTTACGCCAAATTCTTTTTCAATGAACGGGCTGTCGAGCCAGCGCTCTTGGAAATAATCACGAATACGCAGGGTGGGCTGGAGTAACTGGCAGTAGCCTTTGTCGGTCGAAATGATGGTGACCTGCTCGCCGCGTGAAGCGACTTTGAGGGCCAGTGTTGCCACCAAATCATCGGCTTCATCGCCGTCAGACAGCAGGGAATCAATACCCATGTCCATAAAGGCATCTTGAATGATCTCCATCCCCGCATGCAGCGCATCCGGCATCGGCTTGCGGCCTTCTTTATAGTGAGGCAGCAGTTCAGCGCGCCAGCCGCGATCGTCACCGTGGTGATCAAACACTGCCACAATGTGGGTTGGCTGACTGATGTTGATGATTTTATGCAGCGCCTGACAACAGACTTTGGCGGTATTGGCGATGTCCGTTTCATTGTGCTGCGCTGCATGGACCCGGCGGATCAGATTGAGGGCATCAATAATGACAAGGTGGA
Organism: Photobacterium aphoticum; assembly: GCF_001029435.1. Lineage (GTDB taxonomy): Bacteria > Pseudomonadota > Gammaproteobacteria > Enterobacterales > Vibrionaceae > Photobacterium > Photobacterium aphoticum. The sequence goes on from NZ_LDOV01000012.1 coordinate 34,642, forward strand.
TAGAGGACATAGCAGTAACCGTTGTATAAGTTGGAATAAAAAAAGGGCCTGTTGAGGCCCTTATTGTACGCATAGTTAGCCGGAAGTCACACCGCCGTTCTCGTGTACCACGTTCGTTCGCGGAGTGCGTGTGCGAGAAGGGGTTACTTACTGTTCACCGGCACGGCGGTAATGATCTCGTAGCACGGCTCGTATTTCGTGCCGGGCAGTTTCATGCGCTGCTGGTCAACAAACTGTTTGAGCAGTTTATCCATGCGCTTCATCAGGGCGGTGTCGCCATTGATTTTGAAGCGGCCTTTACGCTCAATTTCACGGATCCCTTCTTCTTTCACGTTACCGGCCACAATGCCCGAGAACGCGCGGCGCAGGTTCGCTGCCAGATGTTCCGGACGCTGGTTCATATGCAGATCTAGGCTGGCCATGGCCTCATGAGTGGGCTCAAACGGCAGCTGGAATTCCGGCGGAATGGTCAGTGACCAGTTGTAGCTGTAGGCATCGCCTTTGGCTAAACGGTGTTCTTTGATTTTCGGCATCGCAGCCTTCATCACCCGTGCCACTTCGGCCGGATCATCAATGATGATTTGGTAATGCTGGGTGGCGGCTTCGCCCAGGGTGTCACGGATAAAGCTGTCCAGCACACGGAAGTACGCTTCGCTTTCTTTCGGGCCGGTGAGCACAACCGGCATCGGCTGATCGGCGTTCTCTGGCTCCATCAGGATCCCGAGGATATACAGCAGCTCTTCCGCTGTCCCGGCACCGCCCGGGAAAATCACAATGCCGTGACCGACACGGACAAAGGCTTCCAGACGTTTTTCGATATCCGGCAGGATCACCAATTCGTTCACGATCGGGTTCGGCGGCTCGGCGGCAATGATAGACGGTTCAGTCAGGCCAATGAAACGGCTGCGCTTATAGCGTTGCTTGGCGTGACCAATGGCAGCGCCTTTCATCGGGCCTTCCATCGCACCGGGACCACAACCGGTACACACATTCAGTTCTCGCAGGCCCAGTTCGTTGCCCACTTCACGGGTGTATTGGTATTCGATCGGGTTGATGGAGTGGCCACCCCAGCACACCACAATGTTCGGATCTTCGCCGGAGCGCACGGTTTTGGCGTTGCGCAGAATGCTGAACACGAAGTTAGTGATATGCGGTGAGCTGGTCAGGTTGATGTCGCGGCGCTGCTGCACGTGCATGTTCACATACACAATGTCACGCAGCACGGCAAACATGTGTTCTTGGATCCCGCGAATAATACGGCCATCGACAAAAGCGTGATCCGGTGGATTCATCAGTTCGAGTTTCATGCCGCGTTCACGGCGCATCACATTCACATCAAAGCTTTTGTGCTTATCCAGCAATTCTTTCGAGCTGTCGGTATGGCTGCCGGAATTGAGCACAGCCAGCGAACAGTTGCGGTAGAGGCGATAAATGTCACTCGATGCCGTGGCTTTGAGTAATTCCACCTCATGCTGAGACAGTAGATCCATTGCCCCCACAGGGCTGATATGTGTGATCATGGTTACCTCCCTGGTCATGGTGAAACGGAGGGACTCACAGGTGTATTCAGTGTAGAAGAACGGGCGAGCCCTGCCGTGAAGAAAGCAGAAGGTAGGCCGTTGGGAGTACGTTCTGTTTCCTAACTATCAGTCAGTGTGATGAAGAAGCACGAAGGAATGAATTTAAGTGACTGATATATCTACACCATACACAGGGTTGGGGGAGATTGCCAGAAATTGATAGGTGGTGCGGTGAGAAGCGTGATCGGATCAGGCGATCCATAATAAGCGGTTATTGCCGGTGCTGCGGGCACTGAACAGGGCTTTTTCTGTGCGCTCCAAGACTGCGGTCGGTGTGTCATTGCCATCAAACAAGGTGGCGCCAATTGAAACGCTGATAGTGACATTGCGATCACGAAAACGGAACGGCAATTGGGTGACAGCCTGACGCAGTTTATTCAGGCATTGCTGACGTTCATCTTCGTTTTGTTCGGCCAAAATCACCATGAAGGCATCGTCACTGAAGCGGGCAATAAAGTCGGTGTCTGCGACGGATTGGCTTAAGGTGCGGGCGATGATTTTCAGCACTTTGTCACCGGCAAAATGGCCGTAGTTTTCATTGATGGCTTTGAAGTTATCAATATCAATCAGGGCCACACACAGCGGGTGCTGGTAACGCAGCCAGCGGCGGTATTCATGTTCTAAGCGGTCATTGAGCGCGGCGCGGTTGTACACCTTGGTCAGGTTATCCAAGAAAATGCGCTTTTCCTGATCGCTCAGACGCTGACGGTAATCCTGCGTTTGTTCGCACAACTGGGTGATTTTGCTTTCGTTATAACTGAGTTGCTCTAGCAGGGCTTGTTCGCGTTTTTCTAACGCTTTGTTACGCTCAGCCAGAATTTGCAGCTCACGGGTCAGATCCGTCAGGGTGGGGCGCCACGCATTCAAGTTAGTGTTATCCGCCAGGCCGGTTTTGAGGGTCTGGGTCAGCCCGGCCAGTTCACTGGTCATGGTGGCACGGTGCTCAAAAATGATTTGGCTTTGATCGGCGCTCTGGTGGGTGGTTTTCTGCAAGGTCGCCAGTTCACCGGTAATGTTGTTCAGAAAGCGCTGTGAGGTACGACGCTCCTGATGGGTACCATCCAGTACTAAGCGCAGGATCTCAAGGGATAATTCCATCAAGGTCGATGGCGGGACACCGTTCAGCAGCTGGTTACGGATCTGCAGCAGTTTATCACCGGCTTCGCCTTCAAAGTCTAATTCGGTGATCAGGTTTTGCAGCTCACCGGTCAGCTTGAGTTGTAAATCATGATGAATGCTGGCGGTCGGGTGTTCGCTGTGGGCACAAGAGACCACTTTGAGCGCGCGCTCATACAGGGCCATTAAACGAATGGCTTGTTGGTGCGTATGGGCGAGGGAATGATCTTTTTGCGCCAGCAGGTTACGCAGGTCGCGTTTGAGTTGCGCGGGCAGACCGTGGAAGCGGCGCAGCATTTCACTGCTGTGATGGATTTGCTCTAGCAGGGCGTGGTTTTCTTTGTCGGCGAAGTCCGACAGGCGTGTGACTAAACGCTCCACGACAGCCAGACGCGGGATCATTTTGCCGATGTCTTTGTTTTGCTCGAGATCGTGACGCAACTGCAGGAGCTTTTCGTCTAACTCCTGATCCAATCCCCGGCATGCAACAGACAAGCGACTGATCAAACGCTTTAAAATAGCGATTTCCCGGCGAGATTTGAGTGAAGCATCCCGGTAAGAAAGTTGAGTTTGGTCTAAACGTAGCTTGAGCTTACTCATTTCTGTCGCTACGGCAGTTATATCAGTCACGATGGGGCAATGTTGTCCTAGATACTAAACTCGTTTCTTATCAGTGAGTTGCTTGTCGCAGAAAGTAAACATGCTAGCAAAAAGCACTATACAATTCACTGAAATTGACACGAGAGCGGACAAATAAAACGCATTAACTGATATTTTTATCAGAAACGTGATCGGCATGCCAAGTGAACTCAAACACGCTCGAGCTTTGGACTTTAATTAACCCATTATCAATACCTTGGCTGCATGCACGGCGGATATTGTCACAGGCAAAGCTGGCCGCAGGAGCCGCATCAATGGCACTTAAATGCACCCATTGGCTGCCGTTATCGTGTTTGCTGGCCTCACGGGCCGCATTGGTCGCCATGAGCAAAATATCTAACAATTCTTGATCATTTATCGCCGTATAAGCGCGAGGCAAGAACGGGTATTCCGCCATACCGATGCGCACGCGATTATCCAATTGATGAGTTTCGGCAAATTGATCAATCAGTTGCTGCAAAGAGTGGGCTAATTGCTCTGGTGCGGAGTCCAAACGGGAGTTCGGCTCAATGTACAGGAACATGGCGTCGGAGAAATGGTACACCCGGGCCGGTTCACAGATCTGTTGGTTGAGGTACTCCCCGAACAGACGCTCCATGTTCAGCCCTTGCTGGTAGCCATGCTTAAGGTAGATATGCTTGAGGAACGGCACTTCAAACAGGGCAAAGCGCAGACGATCACTCAGCGGCTCGTTAATGATTTCCCCTAAGTGCCACTGTTCAAAGTTAGCACTGCTCTGCTGCAACGAGTTCGGCAGCTTGGCGGTGAGCATACGCAGGTTTTTCAGGCCACTTCGCGGATGGGTATAAAAATCGGTGCGTAGACGCGTCAGGCGTTTTTGCAGTTGTTTATAGGTGCGATTACGGCGCCACAGTAACAGGCCCACAGCGGTCAGGACACTGAACAGGAAAATGGTGATGTTTTTCTGTTTGTATAAGGCCTTTTCACTCTCAAATTGTTGGCGTTCCAGCTCTTCGAGGTGCAGGGAGCGTTCCAGCATGCGTTGTTGCTGCTTGAACACATCCACATTACTTTTTACCTGGGCTTGCTGCTTGGTGCTGAACAGTTGCTCATAACGGCGCTGGCTAAGCAGGGCGTTGTAGTAATCCTTCTTCTGCTCAAACGCACGCGACAGCTGCAGCTCAGACTCCAACTGTAAATCATGGTTGTTAATGCGGGTCGCGGCAATCAGCCCGGCTTGCAAGGTGGTGATGGCTTCATCGGCTTTGCCTTCGGCCAGCTCTAACGTGCCTTGCAGGATCTGGGCTTCAGCCAGCGTCACTTCATCATTGCTTTGGGTTGCCAGCAAGCGGGTGTGGTGCAGGTATTGCTCCGCTTTCGGGTAGTTGTACAGCTGCAAATAAACACGGGCGATATGCAGGCGCAACTTGGCTGAGCGGCTGTCGTGCTTGAGCTGGTTTTCCTGATCCAACGCGTTGAAGTAGTGAACCAAGGCCAAATTGTAGCGACCTTGCTGCTCATAAATGGAGGCGATCAGGGTCAGGGTCTGCGCCAGTGGCAAGGTTTGCTTGTAGTGGGCAAAAAACTCACCGGCCTGCGTGGCGTGCTCCAGCGCCTTATCAAATACCTTACGCTGTTCAAACAGGCTAGCCAGTTCAAAGTTGGCTGTTGCTGTTTGTGCTTTGTCGTCAATTTCGACGGCCAACCAGTAGCCGCTTAACAGGCGATCCAGTGCCAAATCATAGTGGCCATTGTCCAGGTAGTGGTTACCTAAAATCAGCAGGTAATGGATTTTTTCTTGCGGATCATTGAGGTTGACCAGAAAGCGTTTGGCACGAATAAAGCGCTTTTCCGCCATCACGGTGTTGCCGGTCTGAGATTCAATGATCGCGCGTTGCATCAGTGACTGGTATTGCAAGCGCTGGACTTGCGATTCCATCATCTGTTGAGACTGGGTTTTGATGGCGGTATCAATCTGATCCAGCAGGCCCAATGCTGAGGCGCTGTTTTTCAGGTTGCGCCAGTAGATATCAGCATGGATTAGCTGACTTTCAATACCACTGAAAATTAACGATTCGTTGTGCGCTAAGGTTTCTGCCATTTTGATGGTGTGAATGGCCGGCTCTGCCTGATTGAGCAGCATATAAGCACGGGCTTTTATCTGCAGGGCATTGATGGTGCTTAGCGGCGTACGAACGGTGTGATCCGTTTCGTCATTGATATGGACGCGGGAGGTTTCTTTCGGTGCACTGAGACGACGTTGATCGAGATAACGCGAGGTGATCGCCAGTGACTGCTCGGGGTTGGTTTGCAGGAGATCGTTGGCTTCAGCAAGAATTGGCGTGGTATAGATTTTTGCTTGTGCGCCAAACGAGGTCACAGAGATGATCATTAAGCTGATCAGCCAGCGGCAAGGAGACATACTTTCAATAACCCAACAGAACAGTACTGCCAATATTAATGGGTTAGCCAATCAAGTCCAGCAAAGTCTGCACTTTTGCTGGACTTATCATCATCTTGACACTTATTGGCGAGCCATGCGGAAGTTATTGCTTGGCGTTTTGCCCATATTGGTACGGTATGGGTTGATGTCCAGACCGCCACGACGGGTGTAACGGGCGTACACCGTCAGCAGTTCTGGCTGGCAGTACTTCATGATGTCCGTGAAGATACGCTCCACACACTGTTCGTGGAATTCATTGTGGTTACGGAACGACACAATGTAACGCAGCAGTTTTTCACGGTCGATTTGCTTACCGGTGTACGAGATACGCACGCTGCCCCAATCCGGCTGGCTGGTGATCAGACAGTTGGATTTCAGCAGGTGGCTGTTCAGCTCTTCGGTCACGTGCTCGCCGTGCTCTGCGGCGCCTTCCAGGTACGCTGGGTTGAAGCCGTAATCGGTGATTTCGATGTCTTGATCGTCAATGCACGCGCCGCTGAAATTCACAATCTCTTCGCCAGTGAAATCAGACAGCGGTTGAATCGTCACGTCTACATCGGCACCTGCGCAGTGGCTCAGATCTTTTTGAAGCAGATCAGCGACTTGCTGCCAGCTGTCAAATTGGGTCTGGTTAAAGCTGTTCAGGTACAGTTTGAAGGATTTGGATTCAATCAGGTTCGGGCTGCTGGCTGGCAGGCGCACTTCACCGATCGCCACTTGCGGCAGACCTTTTCCGTTTAGCCACGACAGCTCGTACAGTGTCCAGATGTCATAACCGGTAAAGGGCAGAGTATCACCCAGCGCAAGATCATCACGGTTCAGGCTGCGTGGTACAGGCTGAAGGAGGGATGGGTCGTACTGATCTTTGTATTCGGTGGTTTTACCTAGGGTTAAACCGGCTAATTCTTTCGCGTCTTGATATTTGCTCATACTGTCCTGGACACACATCGATTAGAATAGGCAAAGTTTACTTAATCTTTTGTGAGGTTGCGAATGAATCATCCTGTCGCGATAGCGTTATCTGCGTTTTCTGAACGCTTCTTGCAAGCGTGGTGTGACGCAGGTCAAGGTTTTCCACGCAGTGGCGATCTGGTCGGGCTGTCTTCAGACTGTGTGTGCAGTGACGATGGTTATGAAGTGAGCTGGAAACCGGTTGCGCGTTTGCCTATGGGTGACTTAGCCGGGGTCGAGCAGGGCATTGAATTACGTCTGCATGAAGACATCACTGCGTTTTACGGCAGTCAGTTCAGCGGCGACATGACGGCGCGTTTTGAAACCGTGACGGGCATGATTGAATTTGATTTGCTGCAGGCGTTCAACCTCGATGATGTGCAGCGTCTGCAAGAGAATATTCTGGGCCACTTAGTGACACAACGCCGCCTGAAACTGAAACCGACCGTATTCATTGGTGCGATGGACAGCGAGCATCAGGTGATTGCGGTGTGTAACCTGACCGGCAATGTGGTGCTGGAAACCTTGGGCAAATCCGAGCGTGAAGTGCTGGCAGACGATGTGGCAAGTTTCCTTGATGCGCTGACTCCTGTCGTGAAGGTGAATTGATCCATGTACGTTGTTGAATTGCAGTTTGAGTGTTTTGATAACACCACCATTCCCGCTGTGGATACGGCCATTAATGGCCTGATGGATGCATTGCGTTATAACGGTCAGGTTCTGGGGCGTGAGTTTCCGATCGTGATGGATGATGGCGTGTTTAAAGTGCGCGCGGTGTGTCCGGAAGAGCACAGCTTGCATCCAAAGTTCCACAGTGTGCAAGTCAAAGCCTGTATGGATCGTTTGAGCCAGGCCAAACTGTTGAGCCCGAAAACCAAGTTGTTGGGACGAGATTTAAATTCAGAAGCGGCAGCAGAAGATTTTTCACCGTCATGGCAGGTGATTTACACCACCTATGTGCATACCTGTTCGCCGTTGCGTTGCGGGGAAACCCTGATGCCGATCCCGCTGTACCGTTTGCCGGAGCCGACGCTCAATGGCGATCATAAGGCGGTGGTGAAATGGCAAACGGAATGGCAAGCCTGTGATGAATTACAAATGGCCGGTGCCTGTCAGGCTGAACATGCCGCCTTGCATGAAATTCGCGATGTCGATAGTGATATGTTCCGCCGAGGCTGGGATTTGCGTGGCCGGATTGAATTTATCACTAAGATCCCGACCTTCTACTACCAATATCAGGTGGGCGGTGTGAGCTTAGAGGACGAGTTGAACCGCCCTTGTCCGAAATGTGGTGGTGAATGGCGATTGGATGAACCGCTGCACGGTATTTTCCACTATCTGTGTGAGCCGTGCCGTTTGGTGTCTAACTTGTCGTGGGATTTTCAGTGATCAGCGCCTGACGGTACACTGAATGCTCACGATCATGATTTAAATAACAGGGATGCTGACGCAGAGTCGGCATCCCTGTTGTCTTTTTAGCGGTCTCTTCTTTCAGTGTCTGCCGCTGCGCATTGCGAATGCGATTATGCGTTACGCGCTTCCAGTGCGGTTAGACGGGCGGTGAGCTCGGCCACTTGCTGTTCCAGAGCAGCAATGCGTGCTTCTGCGGTTGCAGGGGCGTCTTGGCGTTCAATTTTTGGCACGCGGGCGCTGCTTTTCCAGCTTTGCAGGGCCTTAATGATCACCGGCATCGGTAACGGATCTGACAGACGGGCTTTGATCAGTGCCACGGAAGGTTCTTTGCCTTCGGCGACCAGACTGTCAATGGCTTGCGTCAGGGCTTGGGTAATGGCAGATGACATGACGTTCCTTTTTCATTACGAGAGAGGGGTATATTGTCGCTGATTCCAGTGTCTCTGCCCAGCCTTTGGCGTGCTATCTCTTTGTTGGGTTTTATGCTTCTTTCATTTGCGCAGCAGGGCATCGAGCTGGTCGATGACCTCACACCAATCGGCATCTTGCTCCTGGGATTCTTGGATGAAGCGCTTCTGGGCGGGACGCCAAAAGCTCGCATCGGCTAAACGTTCATGTTGGGCGAGGTGATGCTCTGACAAAAATTGTTCGATGAAATCGTGTGAATTGTTGAGGCCCAGCTGACTGAACAAGGCACTGAGATCGTGATTAAACCGTTCCATTATTCGCTCCTTGCGTTGGCATTGAAAACGCACATGAAAGATAAATCGTGACCGTCATCACATTGGATGTGGCTTAAGTATAGCGCCGTCTTCCCTGTCGGTTGGATCGGCAAGCGGGAAGGGGGACAAAATTGCCTGCCCGCGTGTGAGAGATCGCTTACACGCGCGTGGGAGATTCCTGTGTCAGAAATAAGAAAATTAGCACCTAATGCATGTAACTAATTGTTTGTGTTGATTATTGTTGGTGTGAGCTGGTTTTTTCTTGTCTTGCGCAAAAAGAAATCGCGGAGCAGTAGGCTGTATTTCTCATTGAGAAGCGTAATCTTAATGGTGTCGGAAGGAGCTGACGGAACGGAACAGGATAACCTCACGGAGAGGATGCCTCAGGAAGAGGGCGATGTACGAGGACGGTACGTCGAACAAGGATGGTAAAAGGATAGCCGAGGAACGGCGAAGCGATAAGCAGGATGTTATCGCGTCTGGATGACACAAGGATCACTTCAGGACGAAGTCAGGGACACCGCCAGGAAGGTCGAAGAGAGTCAGGACAGGATAGACTGACGGGTCAGGAAGGCCAAGGAACACGTCAGGATGACGTTAAAAAAGGACAATGCTGGCAGGATGCAGCGGTCAACGGAATGATGCAGGGAGCACCATCGTAGCGGGATTGCTGCAAGTAAGACCTAAGGGCGCAACGCAAGTTGCGCCCGTTCTTTTATCTGCGCTGCAGACCGTTGGCGTACGCTTTTCTCTCGCTTCTCTTATTTTTCTTCATTCTTTTTGCGTCTTACTTTGCTTCCGTTTTATCTTTGATACCCAGCACACGATGCGCTTATCGTCTTCATTGCCCTGTGCCGTGCTTATTCTGTGTCGAATGTGTTCTCTTTCGAATGGCCTGCCTAATTTAATAGGCATTCTTCTTTGCGGTCTGCTTTTTTGTCGCGCTTTTATCCTGTGCCTTCATTGGTCAATCGCTTCACGCTTTTGATGTATCACATTATAAAAGCAGTGGATTTATCTGGAATGTGACATTCCTTCAGAGATATTCCCTTGAAAAATAGGTTGCTGCTTTTGCCTGTCACTTTGTAAGAGATTTCTTACAAGGCTGTAAGTCATCACGTGTTTTGTTGCCCGTCTTTTTCCCTGTTGATGGGATATTTCTTATCTTTAACAAGTGGTTACGTGTTTATGCTTTTTGTGAATGTCGTATTTTGCGATCAGGGTCGTCTGCACTGCCTTGTTCCTGCGGCAGAACCGCGTAATATTCTCCCTGTCGCCAAGGAGAGCGACATAAGGAACAGGATAATCAGCCGGATGCTGAGCCCTCAGGATGAGGATGAGCCAACAGGGTGTCGGCTCGCAAGGATGTCAGGAACACGGCGGGATTGCCGAACGTTATCAGGATGATAGCGGGTCAGGATGACGCAGGATCACTTCGGGATGAAGTTAGGACGCCTTATGGATGAGGTAAGGGGATAGCCACCAGGATGGGGCAAGGATCCACTTACGGATGAGTGTAGGAACACCTTCAGGATGAAGGCAAGGACACCGCCAGGAAGGATGAGAGAGTCAGTTCAGGATGGATTGACGGGTCAAGGAATACCAAAGGACAACCCGGGGATGGGGTTTAGGGATTACCACGACGGACACAGATTCATGCAGGGATGTCAGCAGGGAGCACCATCGTAGCGGGATAGCTGCATGTAAGACCTAAGGGCGCAACGGATGTTGCGCCCGTTCTTTTATCGGGCTATTTTCTCGCATCTCGCATCTCGCATCTCGCATCTCGCATCTCGCATCTCGCATCTCGCATCTCTCCTCTCGCATCTCTTTCCCCCTTTTTTATTTCCTTCT
>NZ_LDOV01000013.1 GCF_001029435.1 Photobacterium aphoticum
CCACTTCCGCAAATTGTATTCACCTTACTAAGAAGGAGAATGGTGGCTACGACGGGATTCGAACCTGTGACCCCATCATTATGAGTGATGTGCTCTAACCAACTGAGCTACGTAGCCAATTTGTTTCGTTCTCCAAGCCGTTTGCCTTAGTGGCTGTCGTCTCGGGAACGGGGCGCATTATGCTCATACCAGCCAAAAGCGTCAACAGTTTTTTTTAATATCTTGAGAAAACCCGCTTGTTCGGCGCTTATTTGGACGAACTGGGCGAATGCCATGCTAACTTTGTATTTTGCTGGCCAAAACCTAGACAGATTAAGGGGTGGCGGTGAGGGGAAGAAATGTGATGCAGATAAAAGCTTGATAAAAAATAAGCCAGCGGGAGGGCTGGCTTATGGAATTTATAGACTCAAATGGTGAGAAATTGAGCGAAACGGCTTATACGTTAAAGCGGAAGTGAACCACATCGCCGTCTTGTACGATGTATTCTTTACCTTCCAGACGCCATTTACCTGCATCTTTCGCACCGTTCTCGCCACGGTATTCGATGAAGTTGTCGTAACCCACGACTTCTGCACGGATGAAGCCTTTCTCGAAGTCAGTGTGGATCTTACCTGCTGCTTGTGGCGCGGTTGCACCAACAGGGATAGTCCATGCACGTACTTCTTTCACGCCAGCGGTGAAGTAAGTTTGTAGGCAAAGCAGTTCGTAACCTGAACGGATCACACGGTTTAGGCCCGGCTCTTCGATACCCATGTCAGACAGGAACTCTTCACGGTCCGCGTCATCCAGCTCAGCGATTTCAGATTCAATCGCCGCACATACAGGTACAACAACTGCGTTTTCTTTTTCTGCGTACTCACGCACCATGTCTAGGAATTCGTTATCTTCGAAACCGTCTTCGCTAACGTTAGCGATGTACATGGTTGGTTTTAGCGTTAGGAAGTTCAGGTAACCGATAGCGGCTGCTTCTTCTTTGCTTAGTTCAACAGAACGCGCCATGCCACCTTCAGTCAGTACTGGCAGCATTTTTTCTAGGACTTTGATTTCGAATTTCGCATCGTTATCACCGCCTTTTGCACGCTTCGCCAAACGCTGGATCGCACGCTCACAGGTATCAAGGTCAGCCAGAGCAAGCTCTAGGTTGATCACTTCGATATCTGCAAGTGGGTTGATCTTACCAGCAACGTGAATGATGTTGTCGTTTTCAAAACAACGTACCACGTGACCGATCGCATCAGTTTCACGGATGTTTGCTAGGAACTTGTTACCCAGACCTTCACCACGTGATGCACCCGCCACTAGGCCAGCGATATCAACAAACTCCATGGTTGTTGGCAGGATACGCTCAGGCTTAACAATTTCAGCCAGTGCGTCTAGACGAAGATCCGGCACTGGTACAACGCCAGTGTTTGGCTCGATAGTACAGAACGGGAAGTTCGCTGCCTCGATACCGGCTTTGGTCAGCGCGTTGAATAGTGTTGACTTGCCGACGTTTGGCAAGCCGACGATTCCGCATTTAAAACCCATGGTGTGAAACCCTTTTGGTAATTGTTCGGTGAAACAGTTCGGCCGAGAGGGCCGAAAAGATGAATTCGTGGTTGGCTACAATTATTCTGCTTTGAATGAATGTAGTCGATTTTGTGCTTTGCTTAAGCCGTCTTTCAACAAAATATCCATGCAGCGCACCGCTTCATCAACCGCTGCATCAATCAGCTCTTGTTCTTTCGCAGGCGCTTTGCCAAGCACAAACCCGGCCACTTTGTTTTTGTCGCCAGGGTGACCAATACCGATACGCAGGCGGTAGAAGTCTTTGTTATTGCCCATTTTGCTGATGATATCGCGCAACCCGTTGTGGCCGCCATGGCCGCCGCCTTTTTTGAATTTGGCAACACCCGGAGGCAGGTCGAGCTCATCGTGTGCCACTAAGATCTCTTCTGGCTTGATCTGGAAGAAGTTAGCCAGGGCAGCCACGGACTTACCGGAAAGGTTCATGTACGTGGACGGGATCAATAAGCGAAGATCTTGGCCATTGGCAACGATCCGGCCGGTTTGGCCAAAGTATTTTGATTCTTCTCGTAGGCTAATGTTGTGTGCACGGGCCAGTTCTTCAACCACCCATGCCCCCGCATTGTGGCGGGTTTTAGCATACTCGGCACCGGGATTGGCCAGGCCGACTAATAGGCGAATGTTGTTACTCACGCTAATCTCTCAAGTCTTAGGGGCTTAAAACGCGCGCTATGTTATACCAAAAGTGGCGCAATTGATATCCTAACCCCTGCGCACCAGCGGCAGGGCAGGGTGCAGAGCGTCGCAGAATGAAAAACGCCCCGCACAAGGCGGGGCGTTTTTTCGTGTAACCGAGTCAGCGATTAGTGCTGGAACATCGCAGAGATTGACTCTTCGTTGCTGATGCGGCGGATTGCTTCTGCCAGCATGCCAGATAGCGTCAGTACAGACACTTTACCGGTTGCAACGATTTCGTCAGTCAGTGGGATAGAGTCAGTGACAATCACTTCATCAATCACTGATTCACGGATGTTCTGAGGAGCGCTGCCTGAGAATACTGGGTGCGTTGCGTAAGCAAATACACGCTTCGCGCCGCGCTCTTTCAGAGCTTCAGCCGCTTTACATAGTGTGCCGCCGGTGTCGATCATGTCATCAACGATGATACAGTCACGGCCTTCAACGTCACCAATTAGGTGCATAACCTGAGACACGTTTGCGCGTGGACGACGCTTGTCGATGATCGCGATGTCAGTGTCGTCAAGTAGCTTAGCGATAGCACGTGCACGTACAACACCACCGATGTCTGGAGAAACAACCACTGGATCTTCCAGGTTTTTCGCCAGCATGTCTTCTAGCAGCACTGGGCTACCGAATACGTTGTCTACTGGTACGTCGAAGAAGCCTTGGATCTGCTCAGCGTGCAGGTCAACAGTCAGAACGCGGTCAACACCCACGTTTGATAGGAAGTCAGCAACCACTTTCGCCGTGATTGGCACACGTGCAGAACGTACGCGGCGGTCTTGGCGAGCGTAACCGAAGTAAGGGATAACAGCAGTGATACGGCCTGCAGAAGCACGGCGAAGCGCATCAATCATTACAACCAATTCCATTAGGTTGTCGTTTGTCGGTGCACAAGTAGATTGAATGATAAATACGTCGCTACCACGAACGTTTTCATTAATCTGAACGCAGACTTCACCGTCGGAAAAACGGTTAACTGTTGCGTCGCCTAGAGAAATGTAAAGACGATCAGCAATGCGTTGCGCTAGTTCTGGTGTCGCGTTACCAGCAAACAGCTTCATATCAGGCACGGTGGAAACCTCAGGTTGCGTCCAAGTTGTATTTACTGACTATCCGTTGAATGTGTGCTCAAGGCTGTCAAAAGAGGAGATGTGTTGACACCTTTTGCGACAAATCCGTGTAGCCAGTTAGGTAAAGTATTCAGTATTGCAATGGCGTCTTGTTGAGTGCTAAATTCGGCGAACACACAAGCACCAGTGCCAGTCAATCTTGACGGCGCGTATTCTAACAGCCACGAAAGTGCCTTATCAACCTCGGGGTGCAGTGATCTGACGATTTTTTCGCAATCGTTTTCGTAAACCCCCGTCATTAGTGCGTTTAGCGGCCTTTTTTCACTGTCACGTTTCAGCTCAGGATGGGTGAAAATATCAACAGTGGCGATATTTACCTCAGGTTTTACCACCAGATACCACTTTTCTTCCGGCATCGCTGGCTGCAATTTCTCGCCCACGCCTTCTGCAAATGCACTCACGCCACGGACAAAAACCGGCACATCCGCGCCCAAACGCAACCCTAGCTCTGCCAGCGTGTCGACACTGAGGTGGGTTTGCCACAAATAGTTCAGGGCAACCAGCGTGGTCGCCGCATCAGAAGAACCGCCGCCCAGACCTCCGCCCATGGGTAAAATCTTATCAATATGGATATCGGCACCGGCCTGAATGCCCGCTTCACGGCGCAGCAGATCTGCCGCGCGGTAGATCAGGTTATCTTCTGTGGCGACCCCTTCAATGGCGGGCGTCAGGCGAATGTCGTTGCTGGCATTGGCGGTGATCGTCAACGTGTCGCTGTGATCCAGAAACTGGAACAGGGTTTGCAGCTCGTGGTAACCATCAGGGCGGCGGCCGGTGATGTAAAGAAACAGGTTCAGTTTTGCCGGTGCCGGCCAGTGTGTCGTGCGGGTGATCATAGTGCGCTCTAGTTGATAGACCAGGAGTGGATAACAAGGGTAATGCTCACGCCAGTGGTGCTCAGTACCATGCGTTTTGGCAGGGCGGGCGTGGTCGAGTAATCGTACTCGTTATAATCAAGCTGCCACAGTTTATCGTTGATTTGTTTTGCCAGATAGCTCACGCGACCATTGTTGTTCAGCTGGAAGGTATCTGCAGCTGTCGGCAGGCCAATCAGCCAGTCGCGCATTTGGGTTACCGGCAGGTCGATCCCGGTCAGTTGCTGCACCAGTTGATCGGCATTGACGCCCTGAAAGGTTTTGCCTTCGTTATTGATCAGCGTGACCTGCGATGGACGGGCATCCAGCTTGAGCAAGGTGCTCCCTAAAAAGTTGGTCAGTAGCAGGTGATCATGGCTGGCTGTGGTTTCCCACAACAAGTTGGCGCCAAAGCGTTGCTGACCTTTGTAGCCGAGCTTGCCTTTGGCTTGATAGTGATCGAGTTGGCGCAGTGCCTGTTCGTGCGCATTCCATTGGGTAGGGCGCTCGGTCGGTTGCTGGGTAGCACACCCGCTGAGCAGTGTCAGAAGGACAGGAAACAGGTAAAAACGGCGTTTGGCAGCGAGCGGTGCGCGCAGGGAGCGCCGGAAAGATAGCGTCATCAGCATCACTTATTCATCAGAGTTTGTCGCCAAACAATAGCGGTAAAAGCGCCAGATTTCCAATATCTTGATGCGAATCGAACAGGGATTTGTGTGGGTTTCTCAGCCATGTGGCAGGGGAAGAAACCACAACAATTACTGAGTTATGCCATATTGATTGGATCTGCGTTCTTTAATTAAGTTGGGGCATCAAGTAAAATCCGCCCTTAAACCTTTTTTCATCGGCGAAGTGGTACACCGTCTCCATGACATTGCTTGCACTAGGAATCAACCATAAAACAGCCTCTGTGGACTTGCGTGAACGGGTTGCGTTTTCGCCAGAAAAGATGGAGCAGGCACTGGCCGAATTAGCGGCACACCCCGACATTAACAGTGGGGTGATTGTGTCGACCTGTAACCGTACAGAGCTGTATTGTGACATTACTCAGTCAGGCCCCGGTATCATGATCGACTGGCTGACACAGTTTCACAATATCAGTACAGAAGAGCTGATGCCGAGCCTGTATTTCCATGAGGAACAGGCGGCAGTGCGTCATCTTATGCGCGTCTCATGTGGATTGGATTCACTGGTACTGGGCGAGCCCCAGATCTTAGGCCAGGTGAAACAATCTTACTCAGATGCCCGTGAGCGCCACATTGTCCACGGCATGTTAGAAAAACTGTTCCACAAAACTTTTACTGTTGCTAAGCGTGTACGCACCGAAACCGACATTGGCGGTAATGCCGTTTCTGTCGCTTTTGCTGCGTGTACACTGGCAAAACAAATTTTTGAATCATTGTCTGAGGCAACCGTGTTGCTGGTGGGCGCGGGCGAAACCATCGAGCTCGTATCGCGTCATCTGGTTGAACAAGGTTGTAACCGATTGATTGTGGCTAACCGAACGAAGGAACGTGCCGAGAACTTAGCGCGCGAGTTTGGCGCTGAGGTGATCAGTTTGCCGGAGATCCCTGAACATTTGCATCGTGCTGACATCGTGATCAGCTCCACCGCCAGTCCGCTGCCAATTATCGGCAAAGGCATGGTGGAAAAAGCGATCAAAGCCCGCCGTTACCAGCCAATGTTGCTGGTGGACATTGCGGTGCCACGGGATATTGAGCAAGAGGTGGGCGAGATCCGCGACGCGTACTTGTACAGCGTGGACGATCTGCACAGCATCGTAGAAAAAAACCGAGAGCAACGGAAAGTCGCGGCGATTCAGGCCGAAGCGATTGTGAGCGAAGAAAGCGCCGCATTCATGAGTTGGGTGCGTTCGCTGGAAGCGGTCGACAGCATTCGTGAATACCGTTGTCAGGCTGATGCCATTAAAGCGGACATGTTAGCACGCAGCTTACAGGCGCTGGCCAATGGCGGGGATCCAGAGAAAGTGTTGATTGAGCTTGGGAACAAGCTGACCAACAAACTGATCCACGCGCCAACCCGTGCCATGCAGCAGGCGGCCCATAATGGTGAACCGGAAAAGCTGGCTGTGATCCGTGAAACCTTGGGGCTGGATGCGCTTAAAAGCTAACGTAAGCCCCGCTGTTATTTATCATCATACCGGCAGAAAAGCGTTTTCTGCCCTTAGTGGAACCCAGTAGAAATCCATATGAAACCTTCAATTTTAGTGAAATTAGAAACGCTGGTTGAGCGTTATGAAGAAGTCCAGCACCTGCTGAGTGATCCAGGGGTGATTGGCGATCAGGACAAGTTCC
Source organism: Photobacterium aphoticum (assembly GCF_001029435.1). GTDB lineage: Bacteria > Pseudomonadota > Gammaproteobacteria > Enterobacterales > Vibrionaceae > Photobacterium > Photobacterium aphoticum. The sequence continues at coordinate 6,547 of NZ_LDOV01000013.1, forward strand.
GCGCGCTTTCCCGTGAATATTCACAACTGGAGGAAGTGACCCAATGTTTCCAGGCTTACCAGCAGGCGAAGGAAAACTTGGCGACGGCCGAGGAAATGGCCACTGAAGACGATCCTGAAATGCGCGAAATGGCGCAGGAAGAAGTGAAGGAAGCGAAAGTTGAAATCGAACGTCTGGAAGACGAGCTTCAGGTTCTACTGATCCCGAAAGATCCAAACGACGAACGTAACTGTTTCGTGGAAATCCGTGCCGGTGCGGGCGGTGACGAAGCGGGTATCTTTGCCGGTGACTTGTTCCGTATGTACAGCAAGTTCGCAGAATCGCGTGGCTGGCGTGTGGAAGTGATGAGCGAAAACCGCTCTGAGCAGGGCGGCTATAAAGAAATGATCGCCAAGATCAGCGGTGAAGCGGTTTATGGTACTCTGAAGTTTGAGTCAGGCGGTCACCGTGTACAGCGTGTGCCGGCGACAGAATCACAGGGCCGTGTTCACACTTCTGCATGTACTGTGGCGGTACTGCCAGAGATCCCAGAAGCGGAAATTCCAGAAATTAACGCAGGCGATCTGAAAATCGATACCTTCCGTGCATCAGGCGCGGGTGGTCAGCACGTTAACACCACTGACTCTGCGATCCGTATTACCCACTTGCCAACCGGTATTGTGGTGGAATGTCAGGACGAACGTTCACAGCATAAGAACAAAGCCAAAGCGATGGCGGTACTGGCTGCGCGTATTATTCAGGCAGAAGAAGAGAAGCGTCACGCAGAAGAAGCGAGCACGCGTCGTAACCTGTTGGGTTCGGGTGATCGTTCAGACCGTATCCGTACTTACAACTACCCACAGGGCCGTGTATCGGATCACCGTATCAACCTGACTATCTACCGTCTGAATGAGGTGATGGAAGGTGATATGAACAGCCTGATCCAGCCGGTGATCCAAGAACACCAGGCCGATCAGCTGGCAGCGATGGCTGAGCAACACTAATGACGAGTTCCATTGACGCCCAATTAAAGCGTGCGGTGGAGCAATTGAATGCAGCGGGCTCCGAGAGCCCGCACATTGATGCCGCCGTACTGTTGTGCCATGTGCTCGACAAGCCTCGCAGTTACCTGCTGACCTGGCCGGAAAAAGCCCTGGACGATGCCCAACTGGCCGCGTTTGAGGCTGTGATGGCCCGCCGTCTACAAGGTGAGCCGGTGGCTTATATCATCGGTGAGCGTGAGTTTTGGTCATTGCCATTGAAAGTGGCCCCTCATACGTTGATCCCGCGTCCGGATACCGAACGTTTGGTGGAACTGGCACTGGATAAAATCCCGGCTGGTGCGTGTGACGTGCTGGATCTGGGTACCGGTACCGGTGCGATTGCACTGGCCTTGGCCTCAGAGCGCCGCGACATCGCCGTGACCGGGATCGACCTGCGTCCGGAAGCCGCCGCGTTAGCGGAAGAAAACCGTTCGACACTCCATATTGCCAATGCCCGCTTTTTGTCTGGCAGCTGGTACAGCCCGCTGACGGCGGATGAGCGTTTTGCGGTTATCGTCAGTAACCCACCTTACATTGACGAAGCTGACCCGCACCTTGACCAAGGTGATGTACGTTTTGAGCCAAAGAGTGCGCTGGTGGCGGACGACAATGGCTTAGCCGATATTCGCATCATCAGTGAGCAGGGGCGTCAACATCTGCACACTGGCGGGTGGCTGTTGATGGAGCACGGCTTTGAACAAGGGCCGGCAGTGCGAGAAATTTTACATGCGTTAGGCTACCAGCAGGTGTCTACCGCACAGGATTATGCAGGCCTGGATCGTGTCACGATGGGCTGTTGGCAAGGATAAAAATCATGAATATGTATTTTGCAATGAAACACCTGCACCTCGTCGCGATTGCCTTGAGCGTGCTGCTTTTTGTCGTACGTTACATCCTGATGATGGCGAACTCGCCGTTGAACGACAAAAAGTTTTTGAAAATCACCCCGCACATCGTGGATACCGTGCTGCTATTGACCGGTATCGCGCTGATTTTCATCACCGGCTTTATGCCGTTTACGGAAGCCGGTTCTTGGCTGACACAAAAGCTAAGTTGTGTGCTGGCTTATATTGCACTGGGCTTCTTTACCCTGAAAATGGGCAGCAATAAAGTGTTCAAAACCTTTGCATTTCTTGGTGCGCTGGGCTGGTTGCTGGCCGCCGCTAAGATTGCCGTGACCAAAACACCGTTTCTGGGTTAATCATGTTACATTTTACCGAACAAGAATGGGATGACATGCCGCTGGTTGAGGGCGCTGTGCTGATGACCGAAATGGTTGAGCCAAGCTTTCCGGGCGCATGGGTGCGCTTGCAATTGTCGCGTCTGGCTGACGAAGCGGAGCAGGCACTGATGGATGAACCGAATGCCGAGCTGCGTCTTGAAGGATTGATCCGCCTGTTCTACCGTGAATGGGGGTTTAAGGGCGATCACGAGCAGTATTTTTCTGCCGATAACATCTACCTGGATCGCGTGTTAGAGCGCAAGAAAGGGATCCCTGTCAGCCTGGGTTCGATTTTTCTGTTTCTGGCAGAACGTCTGGACTTGCCGGTGTACGGCGTGGGTTTTCCGACCCAATTTGTTCTTAAGGTAGAATGGTTTAACGGCCAGACTCAGTACATTAACCCGTTTGACGGTGAGTACCTGAGTCAGCACATGATGAGCGCATGGCTGAAAGGTCACCATGGCCCGTTTACCGAATTGCGGGATGAGTATTTCGAGACCGCCGAGCATATCGATATTCTGGCTCGTTGGCTGACGGTGATGAAAAGCGCCTTGCTGCGAGAAGGCCAGTTTGCTGAAGCATTGCGTTGCAGTGACGTGGTCCTCGATGCCTTTCGTCCAGGCGATCCCCATGAAATCCGCGATCGTGGCTATATTTATCAACAGTTGGATTGCAGTCATGCTGCAGTCATGGACTACGAATATTTTATCGAGCAATGTCCTGAAGATCCGGCAGCAGAGCTGTTGAAGATTCAGGTGGAAGAGCTCAACAAAGCGCCGCTGGTTTTCCACTGATAGCGGCGATGACAATCTAAGAGAGAAGATGATGGAACAAAAAGTTGTTCGCGTTGGCGATATTGACGTTGCCAATGACAAGCCCTTCGTCCTGTTTGGTGGCATGAACGTACTGGAATCACGTGATTTGGCGATGCAGATCTGTGAAAAGTACGTAGAAGTGACGGACAAACTGGGTATCCCTTATGTCTTTAAGGCGTCTTTTGACAAGGCGAACCGCTCTTCTGTGCATTCATACCGTGGTCCGGGTATGGAAGAAGGCCTGAAGATCTTCCAAGAGCTGAAAGACACCTTCGGCGTGAAAATCATCACGGATATTCACGAGCAGTACCAGGCGCAGCCTGTCGCTGACGTGGTTGACGTGATCCAGCTACCGGCTTTCCTTGCGCGCCAGACTGACTTGGTGGAAGCGATGGCAAAAACCGGTGCTGTGATCAACGTGAAGAAACCACAGTTCATGAGCCCAGGCCAAGTCGGCAACATCGTAGAGAAGTTTGCTGAATGTGGTAACGACAACATCATTTTGTGTGAGCGTGGTGTGTTGCACGGTTACGACAACCTGATTGTGGACATGCTAGGTTTTGACGTGATGAAGAAGGCGTCAAAAGGCAGCCCAATTATTTTTGACGTGACACACGCACTGCAGTGCCGTGAAGCGAACGGTGCTGCATCAGGCGGTCGTCGTGAGCAGACGGTTGACCTTGCACGTTCAGGTCTGGCAACCGGTATTGCGGGCTTGTTCATGGAAGCGCACCCAACGCCAGATCAAGCGCGTTGTGATGGTCCATCTGCATTCCCATTGGATAAGCTGGAGCCATTCTTGCGTCAGCTGAAGCAGCTCGATGATTTGATCAAAGGTTTCGATCCTATCGAAATTAACTGATCGCCGCTTGTGCGCCGTCCTTCAGTGTTCCTCACGGAATGGCCGCGATACTAAGCAAAAAAATGCATAACACCCCGGTGAGCAATCATCGGGGTGTTGTTTTATTAAGCGATTTCTCTTCTTTTATAAAAAAACGCAAAAACTAAAATTTTAGTGATTTATTCTGTTCTTGTGTTTTTAATTTGTATTTATATCTGTCTTTTTAAGAAAGACATGGTTTTTACACCCTGCCTGTTCATGGCTATCAAGTCAGAAGTCTGCCTGCCGCGTTTTGAGTATTTCATTCTGTCTATGCATACTCACCACCGATTATTATTTTGTATAGCTAGGTGGTCACGTGTCATTATCTCAAGAAACTCAGCCGGTTTGCGAAACACCGCAAACGACGCGCTGGAACAAGCACGATACAAGTTGGATGCTGAGTCTCTTCGGGACGGCGGTCGGTGCCGGGATCCTTTTCTTGCCAATCAACATTGGTATGGGCGGCTTCTGGTCGATGGTGATCATGGCATTGCTGGCCGGTCCGATGACCTATTTTGCCCACCGTGGTCTGGCGCGTTTTGTGCTGTCGTCTTCACGTCCTGAATCGGATTTCACCGATGTGGTGGAAGAGCATTTTGGCCAGAAAGCCGGTCGTATGATCTCTTTGCTGTACTTCCTGTCAATTTTCCCCATTCTGTTGATCTACGGTGTGGGCCTGACTAACACCGTGGACAGCTTCATCGTGAACCAGCTGGGCTGGGAAAGTCCGTCACGTATTGCGCTGTCGGGTCTGCTGGTATTTTTGATGATTGCGGTGATGATGGCGGGTGAGCGTGTGATGCTGCGTGCCTTTGAAATTATCGTTTACCCATTAGCGGCGATTCTGGCGGGTTTGTCTTTCTACCTGATCCCAAGCTGGCAGTGGCCTGATCTGTCTCTGGGCATGAGCGTGCCGGACTTTACTTTGTCACTGTGGTTAGCTATCCCGGTATCGGTTTTTGCCTTCAGCCATGCGGCGGCGATTTCGAGCTTTGTGCATGTTCAGCGTCGTCACTACGGTAAGCAGGCTGACGTGAAGTCAGAGCAAATCCTTAAGCGTACGTCTATCATGCTGATCGCTTTTGTGCTGTTCTTTGTGTTCTCGTGTGTCCTGAGTCTGACGCCGGAGCAGCTGCAGGAAGCGAAACAGCAAAACGTGTCTGTGTTGTCTTACCTGGCAAACATCTATGACAGCCCGTTCATTGCGCTGTTGGGCCCATTCATTGCCTTTATTGCGATTTCATCGTCGTTCCTGGGCCACTTCATGGGCGCACGTGAAAGCCTGAATGGCATGATGCAAAAGCAGGTGTCTTTGTCACCACGTGCGATTGATAAGCTGGGTATTGCCTTCCTGTTCTTTGCGATTTGGTTTGCGGCGGTGATGAACCCGAGCATTCTGGGCATGATGGAAGCGTTGTCTGGCCCAGTGATTGCGATGATCCTGTTCCTGATGCCAATGATTGCGGTATTAAAAGTGGATGCTCTGAAAGCGTACCGTGGCCATGCAAGCACCTACTTCGTGCTGGTGATGGGTGTGTTGGCGGTTTCTGCGATTGTGTTCGGTTTGCTGTAAAGTGACGCCAGACCTTTAAATACCGAAACAATAAAAAAGGCGATATCTGTGAAGATATCGCCTTTTTGCGTTTTAACGTTTTACGTTCAGCGCTTACAGCTTGAAGCGGTTGATCTCTTGCTGTAGTCGACCAGACAGATCAGACAAGGCAGCAGCCTGCTGAGCGGCCGTCAGGGCTTCTTGTGCCAGCTCATTGGACACATCGCGGATCCCTTGCGTATTGCGGGTGATTTCTGCGGTCACAGAAGATTGCTCTTCGGCGGCAGAGGCGATTTGTGTCGCCATATCACTGATATTGGTCACCGCGCTGTTGATCTGCGACAGGCTGGTGGACGCGGAGTTCGCATCGTCCACGCTGGTTTCAGCCAAACGGCGGCTGTCTTCCATGATGCCTACGGCGCGGCCTGTCGTCTGCTGCAAGGTCTCAATCATTTGCTGGATCTCTTGCGTCGACGCATGGGTACGCTGGCTCAGAATACGCACTTCATCGGCTACCACGGCAAAACCACGGCCTTGTTCACCGGCGCGGGCTGCTTCAATCGCCGCATTCAGTGCCAGCAGGTTTGTCTGCTCGGCAATGCCCTGAATGGTCGACAAAATGGTGTTGATGCTTTGGGCGTGGGTATTCAGCTCGCTGATCACACCTGTTGCGCTGTCTACTTCACCGGCCAGGCTTGAAATTGACTGCTGGCTCTGGTTCACCTGTGTGGCACCGTATTCAGAGGCATTCACGGTTTCACCGGCAGTACGGGCAGTATTGTCCGCATTGCCTGCGATTTCTTGCGTTGCTGCCGCCATTTCATTGATCGCGGTTGCGACCATGTTGATTTCATCTTGCTGGTGTTGAATACGGGTGCTGCGCTCTTCTGCCTGTTGCGCGGTTTGCTGCGCTTGGGCACTCAGTGACAGAGACACTTCGTTCAGTTTCACCACCATCGCATGCATGTTGCCGACAAAGCGGTTGAAGTTATGTGCCAGCAGGCCGACTTCGTCATTGCTGCGAGGTTCGAGACGCTGGGTCAGATCGCCTTCACCCGTGGCAATTTCTGCCAGTGCGTCAGACACGCGGGTTAAATCCTGGAACAGGTAGTTCACCAATAGTGTGACCGCACCAACGACAAGCAGGGTGATCACGATAGAAGTCAGGATCAGCTGACGCAGCAAGCTGGCGTGGCTGGCTTCTTCTGTTGCGCGATCCATTTCAATGCCCAGCACCCAGTCGGTGTGCGGTACATTCACGAAATAGAACAGCTTCTCTTGATTATTCACATGGGCAATTTCGATGCTGCCCGTCTGGGTAGATTTCTCAATCATGCCTATATTGAGCTCGTTGCTCAGACTGTTGAGGGGTTTGAGTAGCAGGGACTTATCAGGGTGGGCAAGGAAAGTGTTGTCCTGCTTGTTGATCAGCATGGCGTAGGCATTTTTACCCGCATCCAGATTGATCACGTCGTTGATCAGTTGATCAATCAATACATCGGCACCGACGACGCCCAGCAGGTTACCGTTTTTATACAGCGGCTCTGCGATAGTGATCAGCAAAGAATTCGTGATCGCATCCCGGTACGCCGTGGTGATGATTTGCTCACGGGCGCTTTGTGCATCACGGTACCAAGGGCGGGTACGTGGGTCGTAATCTGCGCGGTTACGTTCTGGGTGTGAGCGGTACATCTCACCAGCAGGTGTGCCGAAAAAGATGTCATCAAAGCCGCCGGCATTACGCGCTTGTTGTAAGTAAGGCACTTTGTCGGCCGCTTGGCTATAAGGGTTAAATGCAGAAGCGATATCGCGGCGAATATCCATCCAGTCGGTGATGCCCACACTGGCTGCCTTGGCCAGACTGTCTGCACGGGCATAAATGCCATTTCGGTTTTGTTCAAATAACTGACCTGCGGCAATCCACGTTAAGGCTGAAGCCATAATGACTACAGCAGACAGGCTTGCACCGATCAATTTTTGTTTTAAAGTCAGCGTCATTGTTTCTTTTTAATCCTTAAAGAGAATTTTGCGCTGGATAGTATAGTTTTGTAGGAATTTTCGCACTGAGTAGTGACAGATATTCCTTACCTGTATGTACACTTTTCAGATTAGTGTGATCTAAGACACATTTGTCCGTTTTTTTGGCGTGAATCGATCAGTCATTTTCTGGCAGATCTAATGCAAAAAGGTGAAGTGAAAGCGGTTGGAATGGACCATCTTTTTTAGATGTTTAGACGTCTATAAGTTGACTGTGATAGCAGCAACAATTAGTCTAAGCCATCAATTTACAATAGATGTCCTGTAGTCATCATGTCGAACAAAACACAACCATCTGCAACAGAGCCTGCGCCGTCGGCATTGGCCTTACTCCCTCTGGGAATATTCCTGACCCTGTTTATTGGTGTCGGGACTTACCTGACCCTGCAAGGGGTTGATTTTGCTTTTTATCAGTTGCCTGCACCGGTTGCAGTATTGCCTGCGGTTGTCGTAGCCATTCTGCTGAGTAAAGAAAAACTGAATAAAGCCATTGAGCAATTTTTACGTGGTGTCGGCCATAGCGACATCATTGCGATGTGTATGATTTACTTGCTAGCGGGTGCCTTTGCATCTGTGGCTAAAGCGACCGGTGGCGTCGATGCGACCGTGAACCTTGGCCTGGCGATGCTGCCAGCGAGCATGATCCTGCCGGGTATCTTTGTGATTTCAGCCTTTATTGCGACGGCCATGGGGACCTCCATGGGGACGATCGCAGCAGTGGCACCGGTTGCGTTGGGCATCGCCCAAACAGCGGGTATGGATGTGGCACTGACTGCCGGTGTTGTGTTAAGTGGCGCGATGTTTGGTGACAACCTTTCTATCATCTCTGATACCACCATCGCTGCGACACGCTCTCAGGGCTGTCAGATGAAAGACAAGTTCCGCGAGAACATCCGCATTGCGCTTCCGGCAGCATTGGCGGCGGTGTTGTTGTTCCTGTTCAGCAGCACACCGACAGATTTGCCGGCCACCACACAGATTGAATGGCTGAAAGTGCTGCCATACATCACCATCTTGGTGCTGGCAGTATCAGGCATGAACGTGTTTGTGGTACTGAGCCTGGGTATTGTGCTGGCAGGGGGCATTGGCCTGATCTCGTCGGAAACTTACAATCTGACCACCTACAGCAAAGACATTTATGCGGGCTTTGGCAACATGCAGGAAATCTTCCTGCTATCGATGCTGATCGGCGGTATGGGTGAGCTGATGCGCCGTCAGGGTGGCTTGGCGTACTTGACGCAATTGGTGAGCCGCGTGATCCGTGTGTTCAGCAAGCAACACAGCGAAGGCCAGAATCTGCGTGCGAGCGAGTTGGGTATTGCCGGTTTGGTGAGTATGACGAACTGCTGTACGGCTAACAACACGGTGGCGATTATCGTTTCTGGTGGTGTAGCCCGTGAGTTGGCAGAAGAAAATGGCGTGACACCGCGTCGTTCAGCCAGTTTGCTGGATATCTTCTCATGTGTCATTCAAGGTTTGTTGCCATACGGCGCTCAGGCGTTGCTACTGGGTTCTGTCTTTAGCTTGTCGCCAATCGAAGTCGTATCACACTCTTACTACTGTGTGTTCTTGGCGGTCTCGGCGATTGTTGCCATCTTCCTGAAACACTCTTCGCGCAAGGTCGCGACAGCGTAATGACGGCGCAATCATAATGTTGAGATAGCTGTCTCGACATCGATGGAATCGGACAAAGCCTCACTTCGGTGGGGCTTTTTTTATACGAAAAACAAGCCGGAGAGTGATCCCGTTAACAGAATATTGGGTGGGTTTTAGTAGGGTGTTCCCTGTCACGTAGAATGAGACGAAAAATGACAACCCACTTTTTACACAACGGGGATAAGTGACTCATGGCTGAGCGATTTTTTATCAAAGCAGGATTAGCAGCAGCGATTTTGGCGGGCTTAACGGGCTGTGCTGGCCTGACGGATACAGCGCAACCGAGTTGGCAGGCTGATCAAACCTATAAATTCACCATTTTACATACCAACGATCACCATGGCCGTTTCTGGCACAACAACTACGGTGAGTATGGTATGGCTGCGCGTAAAACGTTGCTGGATCAGCTACGGGCAGATATTGCAGCACAAGGGGGCACGTCATTGTTGTTGTCGGGCGGTGACATCAATACCGGTGTGCCAGAGTCCGACCTACAGGATGCAGAGCCGGATTTTAAAGGGATGAACCTGCTGGGTTACGATGCGATGGCATTGGGTAACCACGAATTTGATAACCCGTTAGAGGTGTTGCGTAAGCAAGAAGCATGGGCGGAGTTCCCGATGCTGTCAGCCAACATTTATGACAAAACCACCGGTAAACGTTTATTCCAGCCATACCAAATCTTTGAGCAGCAGGGGCTGAAGATTGCGGTGATCGGTTTGACGACCGAAGACACTGCGAAAATTGGTAACCCGGAATACATTGGTGGCGTGGAGTTTCGCGATCCGAAAGTGGAAGCCAAAGCCCTGATCGCCGAACTAGAGCAAACGGAAAAGCCGGATGTGATTATCGCGGCAACCCACATGGGTCACTATGCTGATGGTCAGCGCGGGGTGAATGCGCCGGGCGATGTGGCATTGGCACGCTTTATGGAGCCGGGTAAATTGGACATGATTGTGGGTGGTCACTCACAAGAGCCAGTGTGTATGGAAGGCCCGAATCTGTACAACAAGAATTTTAAGCCTGGCGATGCTTGCCAGCCGGATCAGCAAAACGGCACGTGGATTGTACAAGCCCATGAATGGGGTAAGTATGTGGGCCGCGCTGACTTTGAGTTCAAAAACGGTGAGCTGCGCATGATCAGCTACGATTTGATCCCGGTAAATCTGAAGAAGAAAGTGACCTTGCCGGATGGCTCTAAAGAGCGCGTGTTCATTCAAGATGAAATTGCTCAAGATGCCGATGTGAAAGCATTTTTGCAGCCGTATCAGGAGCAAGGTCAAGCACAGTTGAACGTGAAGATCGCCCAGTCTAACGGTAAGTTGGAAGGGGATCGCGATGTGGTGCGTTTTGAACAAACCAACTTGGGGCGTTTGATCGCCGCGTCACACATGGCGCGCGCCAAAGCCGATTTTGCGGTAATGAACTCCGGTGGGGTACGCGCATCCATTGAAGGTGGCGATATCACCTATAAAGATGTGCTAACCGTGCAGCCGTTTGGCAACATTGTCACTTACATCGATATGACTGGTGCAGAAGTGCAGGACTACCTGAATGCAGTGGCGACTAAGCCGGTGGATTCAGGCGCTTATGCCCAGTTCTATGGGGTATCGATGACAGTGAAAAATGGTCAGGTGAGCGATGTGAAAATTGGCGGTAAGGCACTGAATCCTGCTGAGACATACCGTTTTACCGTGCCAAGCTTTAATGCGGCAGGGGGAGACGGTTATCCGAAACTGAGCGATCACCCTGGGTATGTGAACACCGGCTTTGTGGACGCGGAAGTATTGAAAGAATACTTGGAAGCCAACAGCCCGATTGATGTGAATGCCTTTGCACCTCGTGGTGAAATTACCTACCGCTGATATGAGGACAAATCGCCGTCAGCATCAGTGAAAACGTGAAGAAAACGCCTCGGGTAAATCGGGGCGTTTTTTTGTTTAGGCAATCTAACTTTGACGCAGTTTTATATTGGGGGGGAGAGCCGGCTTACGCTATATTGGCTTTTTTGATAGAGAAGTGGATCTGTTATGACGCCTGCTATTGACCTTGCGAAGAAAAAGAAAGTTGCCCACACCATTCACCAGTATCAACACGATCCGGCGAATACCAATTTTGGTTTGGAAGCGGCAGAGGCATTAGGACAGGATCCGAAAACCGTATTTAAAACCCTGCTGTTTGCATTGAACGGCGATCCGAAAAAACTGGCGGTGGCGATTGTGCCGGTGGCCGGTTTGCTGGATCTGAAAGCGGCGGCAAAAGCGGCAGGTGGTAAGAAAGCCGACATGGCCGATCCGCATTTGGCGGAGAAAACCACCGGCTACATTGTGGGTGGGATCAGTCCGTTAGGGCAGAAGAAACGCCTACCGACCTTTTTGGACAGCAGTGCAGAACAGCTTGAAACAATCTGCGTCAGCGCGGGGCGTCGTGGCCTTGAAATTGAGTTGGCACCGGCAGACTTGTTGGCGCTGACAGGCGGCAAGTTTGCACCGTTAGCCAAAGCTTAATACGCTACACTTTGTGGCTAATAGGGCTAAGGGCGGTTGAAGCTTATGGTGGCAAAAAAGTGGTGAGGTCGAAGGTGCTGTGATGGAACACATCAATCTGAATTTATTGCGGACATTGCAAATTTTGCTGGAAGAGCGTCATGTCAGTCATAGTGCAGAGCGCTTGTACCTGACCCAATCGGCGGTCAGTCGCCAATTGACGCAATTGCGCGAGATGTTTGTGGACCCATTACTGATCCGAGAAGGTAATGGCCTCGTGCTCACCGTGAAAGCCAGCCAGCTCAAACCTCGTATTGATCAGATCTTGGCAGATTGCAGTGATTTGCTGGTGGATCCGTCCTTCAGCTCTGAACATTGGCAGGGCACCATGGTGATGGCCTCGTCAGATTACGTGGCACAATACATTTTGCCGGACATTGTGGTGCAATTGCAGTCGCAAGCGCCGGCATTAAACCTGCATTATCAGCTCTGGCAGCCGGCGCAAATCGGTAAATTGGCAGAGCTGAATATTCAACTGGTCTCGACCATGTTACCCGCCATTCCGGATGGCTTGTGTGGGGCACAAATCGGCGCCGACTTCCCAGTGGTGGTGATGCACAATCAGCACCCTTTAGCTTCATCCCCCGCGCTGTCAGCCAGTGATCTTTCCCTCTATCCCCATGTCCGAGTCTCTGCCGGTGGTGACAAAGACAGTTTTGTTGATGGCGCATTGCGAACGCTCGGCCTACAACGTGAGGTACGCTTATCTGTGCCGTTTTTCAGCGCCGCGTTTAATGCTGTGTGTCGCACAGAAATGCTGATGGTGATCCCGCAGCACATTGCCCATAACATGCAGGCCCATTTTCCCCTTACACATAAGCCCATGCCGTTAGTGACGACCGAGCATCGGTATTGGTTATTGTGGCATCCACGCTATGATGCCGATCCAGCTCATCGCTGGTTTCGAGAGCAAGTGCTGGCGGTATTGCAGGACTCCATGTATTCCATTTGATCCCTCTTAAGCGAGCGATGAATGGACTATGATCTGAATTCATTACCACGATGATTTCTTTTGATTTCCGCGAATAGCGCGTCATTGCTACAGTAGCGTCATGACTTAAGGAGAATAGCAATGACTTTCACGATTTGGCTTTCGTTATTAATGGTTTGTATGCTCGGGGCAATGTCTCCGGGACCAAGCTTAGCGGTGGTAGCGAAACACAGTTTATCGGGCGGACGCCTGCATGGGGTGGTTACCTCTATCGCGCATGCTATGGGTGTGGGTGTGTATGCATTAATGACGTTGCTGGGTTTGGCATTGGTGCTCAAGCAATCCCCGTTATTATTTGATGTGATCACTTATGCCGGTGCGGGTTATTTGGCGTATTTAGGTGTGAATGCACTGCGTTCAAAAGGGGGCGTTGCCGCTAAATTGGCTGCCGGTAAACCGAGCAGTTTATGGGAAGCCGCCCGTGATGGTGCGATGATCTCACTGTTGAACCCGAAATTGGCGTTGTTCTTCTTAGCGCTGTTTAGTCAGTTTGTCGCGGTTGGAACCGAGTTTAGCAGCCGCGCCATTATCGTCGCGACGCCATTGCTGGTGGATGGTTTGTGGTACACCTTGATTGCGATTGTGTTGTCGAATCCGCGTGTGTTGGAAAAGCTGCGCAGTAAAGCCATGCTGATTGATCGTCTGTCGGGTGTCGTCTTGATTTTGCTGGCGGTCCGTGTGGTGATGCAGGCGTAATGGCAATGAAAAAAGGAGCATGATGCTCCTTTTTTGTTTTTCATGCTGTGTGTATTGCGGCGTTAGCCTTGGCGCTTACTGTGGCGTTCGCGGTTTTCCAGTTTCTTTTCCGGACTTTTTTTCAGCATCACATACAGCGCACCATTGCCGCCATGTTGGCGCAAGGCAGAATGGAAACACATCACATCGCTGATTTGTTCCAGCCAGGTGGCCACATAGCTTTTCATCAAGGCAGGCGGGTTAGATTTTTCTCCTTTGCCGTGCACGATGATCACGCTACGAATGTCCATGCGTTGGCATTGGCGCAAGAAGTTCAGTACCTCATCTCGGGCTTCACGCAGGGTTTTGCGGTGTAAGTCCAGACGTGCCTGAATATCATATTTACCCAGACGCAGCTTTCTGAAAACACCATCTTGCACACCGTCACGCTTAAACTCGACCATATCATCGGGTTTGAGCATCTTGGCATAATCCAGAGAAAGGTATTCCGGATCACTGTCAGACAATGTCTGCGCGGCTAAACGACGGGCAAGTTGTGCTTCAGTCGCTTGATGTTGCGCGGAGAGAGTGACGGTATCTTGTTGGAGTGGTGACACATCGGCCATCATTTCTCGAAAGAGATCGAGTTCATCATTATCAGACATGGGCATTTACGGTTGGGTGTTCATGGCGATAATTATACCCATATCACCGGAAGAGAAAAAATAAATCCAGGATCAACACCGACAAGTTTGACCCTGGTGCAAGCACATGACTTGGCGAAATGGCTCTAGTGAGGAGATGGGGCTGACAGTGCCTTATAAATAAAGAAACCACCAAAAAACAACATTAATCCTAATGCGCCAAAGATGACGATCATTGAAGAAAGGCCCACAGCATTGCCGAAAAGTAGGTCTAGCCAAAAATCCATAGAGACTCCTTGGTCACAACGTATTGATTGTAAAGAGTAGTTCGTTAATTACGGGTTACATCCACGATGGCGTAATAAGACTTACCATATCGAATGATGCAATTTTGTTACGATGATCTGGATCAATGGTGTCACCATTGTGTCCACTTTGTGTTTGTTGATGAGGGGTTGATCGCTTTTTCATCTTTCGTGCTGCATCTGTGCGCAATTAAAGCGTGAAATGAAAAAAAATGGGCTTTCCTCTTGCCAAATCTCATTTGCTGAGTAATATAAGCGACCTCAGCAGTGACAACGCTGTTGACAAGTAAAGAGTTTTAAGCTTTTTACGAATGTCGGTGAATGTTCGGCTTGGTAGCGCATCTCAGAGTTCTGGGTATGGCGGACCAGAGGGTCGGGGGTTGCTAAAACCTTGTAGATCCTGATTAGCCTCTTCATGGACCACAATTTAAACGTGATGGTTTACAAGAACCATTATGTATGTCGGTGAATAGCGCAGTTTGGTAGCGCATCTGGTTTGGGACCAGAGGGTCGGGGGTTCGAATCCCTCTTCACCGACCACTATTAAAACGTAGTGGTTTGTAAAAACCGTTATGTATGTCGGTGAATGATCGGTTTGGTAGCGCATCTCAGAGTTCTGGGTATGGCGGACCAGAGGGTCGGGGGTTGCTAAAACCTTGTAGATCCTGATTGGCCTCTTCACGGACCACAATTAAAACGTGATGGTTTACAAAAATCATTATGTATGTCGGTGAATAGCGCAGTTTGGTAGCGCATCTGGTTTGGGACCAGAGGGTCGGGGGTTCGAATCCCTCTTCACCGACCACTATTAAAACGTAGTGGTTTGCAAGAACTGTTATGTATGTCGGTGA